>NZ_CAHJWX010000096.1 GCF_903643065.1 Sphingomonas bacterium
ACGCCATCGAAATGAGGGGTCCCTCTTGGACGCCGATCACCCCGCTAAGGGGGTCCCTTTTGCACGCCGATACACAGGCCCGCCCCGCCGGTCGCAACGCGACCATCGAACGCGCTGCGCACGCCCGGCGGCTGGTCGACTATCTTCGCTCGCCCGAGAAGGAGAGCGCCGAAAAGGTCTACATGGTCGCGTATATGCTGGAGCAGAAGCTCAGCCAGACCGCAGGTGAACGGCTGTTCCATATCGGCGCGCGCGGGTTCGTCAGCACGACCATCGAGGGGCAGCGTGCCGAGATGATCGCGATCGCGCAGATGGCGAAGCGCAGCCCCAACCCTGTCGACCACTGGATCCTGAGCTGGCCGGAAGGCGAGCTGCCGGAGCCCGATCAGATCGACGAGGTTGTCGCCATGTTCGTCGAGCACCTCGGGGTCGATGAGCAACCGTGCATCTATGCGGTCCATGGCGATACCCACAACCGGCACCTCCACATCGCGCTGAACCGCTACGACCCTCTCGAGCGGCGGATGGTAGAGATCAATGACGGGTTCAACCTGGAGGCCGCCCATCAGGCGGTCGCGATCATTGTCGACCATTTCGACTGGAGACCCGAGCCCGATGCCCGCTACGAGGTCGTGGGTGACCGGGTTCTGCTAACGTCAAGCGCGCAGGCCCGCATCACTGAGGGCCGTGAGCCGATTGGGCAGAAGGCGGCGGCCTATGAGAACCGCACCGGCTACCGCTCGGCGCAGCGGATCGCGCAGGACGAGGCCGTGCCGATCATCGCCGGGGCCAGGTCGTGGGGCGAGTTGCACGCCAGGCTAGCCAAGGCCGGCATGACCTACACGCCGAAGGGGACGAACGGCGTCCTCATCGAGATTGGCGATGACAAGGTGAAGGCGTCGAGCGTGAACCGGGCGATCACCAGGGCCCGGCTGGAGAAGCGGTTGGGTGCGTTCGAGCCGCCCGAAGCGACGCTCTCGCCGTCGCCACGGGCTCCGGAGCTCGACCGCTTCCCCGACGCGTTCCGGGCCGACGAACATCGTGCCGAGTGTGATCATTGGCGGCGGAGAAATAAGCCTGGGAAGACGCCCGCATTGAAATCGGCTGATGAACCGGCCCGATCCGACACGATTGCTGAGGCGCGCGCCGCCGCCCGGGCGCGCGAAGATAGAGCGTCGGCTAAACCCGGTCGACCCGGACAGCCACCGCCCAACCTAGAGAGCTGGTACTATTGGCGGAACGAGGGGCTGTTTGCTGAACGGTGGCGCAATCGCGGGCGGCTCACGCCCTTTCCTGCGCTTGTTGGCACTCCCCGAGCTGACGTGGAGCCAGCGTCTTCAATCGATAGCTACTACGGCTACCGCTGCGCCGAAGGGATGAGATATGCTCGGGGGCCGCGCGCGCCGACGGAGTTCATCGATCGAGGTGCTCGTGTCGAGGTCGTCCTGAGCAGCGACGAGACGCTGATGGCGGCACTAAAGCTTGCCGCGCACAAGTTCGGCGGAAAGACGACATTCCAGGGCAGCCCCGAGATGCGCTTGCGGGTATTCGCGCTGGCAGAGGCCAGCGGGCTTGCCGACCTCCTGACCGGCTCCGCGTCTGAAGCTGAATGCTCGACGGTAACGCTCGATCAGCCACTCGTGGAGATTGCGCCGCCCCGCCAGTCTCAGCAACGGCGCGAGGTCGTGCCGGTCGACGGTGGTCAGTCCGACAATCTGGAAAACGCCGGATCTTCATCCGTGCTTGTGGCCGATCCGGTCACGCCCATCCCGCCTCAGCCGGACGGCATAGAACACAATCGTATAGCGACTTCTGCCAAGTCATCAGACTTGCCGGGTAACGAGGCTGTGCCCGCCATGCCCGCCAACGATGCGAAACTGCGAGCCAACGAGGAAGAACATGGCCGTCAACGAAGCAACGCCCGTCGATCCGGTCGAACAACCCTACATAAGCTGGCTCGTCCTCGACCTCGGGGACTCGTTCCCATCGGAGAAGTGGCCGGCCTGCGCTCGTTGCCGACAATCGGTGTGGATGATCGACGGCGAAAGCCCGCTAGCGTGGTGCAGCGTCTTCTCCGGGATAACGTTCGGGGGAGGGCGGAACGTGAAGAGGTGCGAGGCTCAGGAAGCATAGATGCTTCGGCCGATGAGGACGCACCAGCTACGCAGCCCGCTCCAATCGCGCCGATCTCGCAGCCGCTCCCGGTGAACACCGCCCTCAGCAGCCAACCAGAAGATCTTCCGGTTGTGCAACCAAAACTGACGAGGTCGCTTGCCAAAGGGCCGAACGACGTGAACTCACTGCCGAACATACGCCCACCTGATCGAGGCATTTCGCGCGACTGAACACCTGTGGGTTGTCGTGTGCGATCATCTTCGAAACGGGCTCCTCGGTTGCTTTCAGCTGTCTGGAAGGAGCTTCAGGTCGGCTTCCGTCGGCGGTCCCGGCCCGCGCCGCTCCAGCGTGTCCAACGCATGCTGGAGCCGCGCTGCGGCAAGTTACTCGTCGGCGCGGTCCAGCAACGCGAGCGCCATCCTCATCAGGTTGTTGGCAACCTGTCGCGCATGATCGGGGTCGGTGGCAGCTGACGAGCCCTGGGTCATTTTGCCGGCTGCCAGTCGTCGCTGGTCTTCGTCAGCGTGGCGGTCGCCTCCTTCGGCTCCGTCATTGGCACGCGCAGGTTTGGTGGCACTATCGCCGAGATGTCAGCAGCGCTGTAACGGTAGGTGACTTGGGTGACCGTCCGCCCTAGCATTTCGGCGGGTTCCGTCCAGCGGACGACCTGATCGACCCGGCCCCGGCCCAAGCATAGTCCCGGGTAGGGCTGGGGACGGTGGTTGGCGTTCTCGCGTTCCACCGCCCGAAACACCGCCTTGCCCGCGGCCGTTGGTGCGTAGACGACAAGCGCCGTGGGCGCGAGCGCCTCAGCATAGTGTTGGCTCCGCGCGGGGACGGTGGTCGTGGTGCGGGTGAGCAGACCGTCATGCGCCGCGCCATCTAGCATCGTCCGAATCGCGGCATCGCGATCTCCGATGCCCGAACGAGCCGATGGGTCGGCTCGCAACATCAGCGGCAGAACCGGCCCGTCGGCGCCCTGTTGAGGCGAGGTGGTCATCCAGTCCGCGTCGATCGTGTGGCAGAACCGGTCGGCAACCAGCGGCTCCAATGCACGGGTGAAATTCTGCTCGTTCGCAGCTTTCGGGTTCGAGCAACCGGCCAAGAACCCCGGCATGACGAAGCTCAGCGCCATTGCTGCGACGACTGGATGATGCACGTCCCGGCTCACGAGAGCGACTGCCCGATCGTGCGCAGCATCCAGCGCCCATCCTGCTGCTGCACTTCGAACGTCTGACCCTTGGCCTCGTTCGAGTCCGCGGCGATGTAGTAGGCCCGGAACCGGAGCGCGTTGGCAGCGGGCATCGACCAGTCGGCGATCCGCACCACGTCGAGGCAATGCGTCTTGTCGTGGTATTGGAGGTTGCCCATTGGCACGAGCTCGCCAGAGAACGGCTCGTGGTAAGTGTAAGGCACGAGCGCATCCCGGTTGAGCGCGTTCCAGGCGTCCGACATCCGGGCGCACGCGCCGGTCGCGATCAGCCTGTGGATCAGCGGCTGCGCCCCTGCGCGGGCAGCAGCCACGCCTCGCTCCTGAAGGGGTGTCGCCAGCAGTCGGTCGATGGCGGCGCCTTGCTCGGGCGAGATCGTCGCCAGCGCCGCTGGTGGGGCAGTGGTCGGTGTGCCGGCCTGGGTGTTCGATCCCTTCGGCTTGGTAATCTTCTGGAGCAGCTTATCGAGCATGGTCTGGGCCGGCGCGGGCGCGGCAACCATGGCTGCTCCGGTCGCGGCGAGGATGTAGGTAACGGCTTGACGCATGGGTTTCTCCTTGATGGTCAGCGGAGGGTGAGGCTGAGATAGCCGGCGGTGTCGGCGGCACCGGCCGCGTGGCCGGCATCGAAGGCTCGGGCGACGCCGAGCCGTAGCGAGGCTGTGCGCGACAGCACCGCCGACCAGCCTGCCTCCACGTCCAGCTCGCGTGCGGACGGGGCGAGGTCGAGGGTGCGCTGCTCCGTCGCGAGCGCGCCGGTGACGAGGTCGTAGGCTAGAGGCACCTCGAGCGTGGCGCGCGCGTGCTGGACGCGCAACGGTGAGGACAGACCGAGGTCGAGTAGCCCGCCGAGCGTCGGGCGGCTCGCCTTCAGGCCGAACGCTGTGCTGGTGATCGGACCCGCGAACCGGAGCCGCTCGCCGCCCTTTACGTGAGTCAGCGCCAGCGTGGCACGTGCGCCAAGTCGCCAGCTGCCAAGCTCATGGGCGGCGGTAAGCGTCGCAACCCACGTGCGGGCATCCCGCGGGTCCGCGTTGCCGCCTGCCGTCATACCCAGCACTCGGCCGAGTTCGACCAGCTCCGTCAGCTCCAGTCCGATGCCGACCGGCGTGCGCACGCCGAGCGTGGTGACGTCAGTCGCACGATCGCGTGAGCGGCCGGACAAGAAGGAAGCGGTCCAGCCCGACCCGCTCCACACCGCGGAGCTGCCGACGGGCGTGCCAACCACTCCGCGTAGGGGCGAACCGGTGAGGCCGCGGCTACCCGCGACCGTGACGTTGGCGGCGAGTGTGACGTTCTGCCCGGCGGCGGGCGAGAACGACAGCGCCGCGGGCTGTTGTCCCTCAACCTGCTGCCACGGTCCGACTGACGCAGACGGAGCGAAGTTTGCGTGGACGACGCCGTACCCGTAATCCGCACCGTTCGCTGCTCGGCTCCATAGCGGCACGTTGGCTGGCAACAGGCCGCCTGCGAGCAGGCCCGAGCCGCGAACCTGAACTGCGGACGCGCCCGCCATGCGGTAGTCGCGCCCGTAGCGATCGACCACCGTCATCGACGACAGCTCGCCGGCCAGCGCCTGCGCCGTGGCCGAACCGCCGAAGGGCGCCGATACGATGATCGACGAGTAACTCGCCAGCACCTGCTCGGCGGCCGCGAACCCTGAAGCAGGAGCCTGCGCCTGCAGCGCGCGCTCGAGGTTGAGCAGCCCGGCGCCATATTGCTGGTCGGCGCCGGGTGTGCCCAGGTCGGTCGCGGTGTCGAGCAGGATGCGGCTGATCGCGCGTCCGCCCAGCTGCGGCCAGTATTGCTTGAGCAGCGCGGCTGCACCCGCAATGGCGGGAGCCGCGTAGCTGTTGCCGGTGACGGTGACCGGCTGGCCGTCCTTGCCTACCGCCTGCACCTGCACGGCAACCACCGCGAGCGTGCGGTCGGCAAGGTCGCCGGGCAGGCCGTTGCCCGAAGGCGCGCTGAGGTCGGGGTTGACCCGGATGCCGAACAGGAAGGAGCTGCGGTTCTCGCCGCCTGCGCCCACCAGATCGCGGGTGATGGTGCCGGAAGCAGCGCTCTGGTCCCCGACATCGTTCGAGACCGACTGCACCAGCAGCCGGTCCTGGCGGTTGACTTGGTCCATCGCTGCACGGAGATCGACGGCGGTCTGGCCGCCGACCGAGCCGTTGCCGCTGAACGACATAACGAACGCGCCGCGGTCGACCGCATAGCCGATGGCGGATGCGACCTGCCGCGGGTCGGGCTGGTCGCTCTCCCGGATGGGTGATGCCGCGGTGACCCCGGTCAGGTCGGGAGCGGACACCTTCAGCGCGAGCAGCGTCGCTTCGGGTGCTACGCCGTGCATGCCGGTCCCGTCGCGGGCGGCGACGGCAATCGACGCGGTCTCGGTGCCGTGGCCGACTACGTCGTCGAGGCCGAACCGCACCGTCTCGGGCGCGCAGGTGCCGCAGCGCGCAATCGTGGCATCGAAGCTACGGCTGTCGGGCGAGAGACGGCCGGCGAACTCGGCGCTGGTCGTGTTCACCCCGGTGTCGATGACGGCCACCGTCATGCCACGGCCGGTCATGCCCTTGGCGTAGGCTGCCTCGGCTTTGATGCTGGTTGCCGCTCTGCTCGCCTGGTCCTCGGCGCTGGCCGTCGGCGTGGGAGTTGGAGCAGGCGTTGGTGCGGGCGTGGGCGTGGGCGTGGGCGTCGGCGTAGTCGTGCCGGAGGTCGGTGGTGCGGCCGTGCCGGACGAGTTCACACCACTCCCGCCGCCACACGCGGCGAGCAGCAGCAACGCGCTTAGCACCGGCGTTGCCTGCAACAGCGACCGTCGCCGGTCGCGGCCTACCCTGTCGAACATACCCCCGCACGCCCCCTGTCGGGCGGCGCGTCGGGCTCCAGCCGGCGGCACCGCCATCGTGTTCACGAGGCGGCGCCGGCCCGAAAAGCCGGAGATTCAGAACCTGCAACGAGACAGGCGCGAGCGTCTTTAGCTCCGAGGAGCCTGGACATGCACGCCCGCTCCCCGGCCAAAACAGAGTTCGACCGGGCATACGGCTGTCGTTGCGAGGTTCTGACGCCTCGGTCCGCCTGCTGGCGAACAGCGTGACTCTAGCCGGGGTCGGTTAACAAGCAAGACCCGACCTGCGCGTTGCCGCGCCTGCCGCCGTCGACGGCGCAAAGAACGGGGGGAACGCCTTTCGGCTGAGCCGGAAGGTGAAAACGACCCTGGTGGAGCCCGCGAGCAGCCCGCGGCCCGCCTGAACACAAGAAGACCCACATGGAAGACGAGACCCGCGAGGCGGCCGCAATTGTGGTCGCGCTGATGCTGGCGCGCATGGCCGGCTTGCGCTTCGAACGCGATCCGGGCGCACCCGTCATGCCGCTGCGCCACTATCTACACGCGCAAGCAGCAAGCCTGCTGCTGTTGCCCGCCGTGGCGACGCCCTGCCGCGAGCTGGTGAACGAGGCGGTGCTCGCGCACGACGCCGACGCGCTGATCGTGCGCGCGGCTACGCGCAGCGCCGCCGACCTGTCGTTCGGGGTGGTGCTGCGCGGGCAGCAGATGTTCCGCGCGGCGCCGCTGCGGCTGTGGTTGGGCGCAGGCGCGGCCGCGC
>NZ_CAHJWX010000097.1 GCF_903643065.1 Sphingomonas bacterium
GCGACCACCATCACGGCGGTCATCACCGTCTCGCGCCGGCTCGGCCAGACGACCTTAGCGGTCTCCGCCTTCACCTGGTTGAAGAAGGTGGGCAGGTTGCGGATCCAGCCGCCTACCCCATTCTTGCTGCGCGAAACCTCTGCCACCGGCGATCCTTAGCCAACACGATAATTTCGCCGCCAGCGGCCTTCCCATCGGGATGTACCGCCGCCAGCGCCCGCCAATGCGGCAGGCCGGCGGGCAGGCAGTCGCGCAACGTCGTGCCGGGCGCCAGGGCGGGGCCGAAATCCAGCACCTCATCGCCCTCGACGCAACCGAAGCTGGCCGCGCCGTCGCGCAGGAAACTCGCGAGTTTCATGGTCCGCTCCCTCTCGCGCGCTCAGTCGCGGATCATGTCCCACGGGCTGACGCCCTCGGGCAGGCGCGGCCGCCGGACGATGTCCTCCACCGGCTTGCCCGCCTCCAGATCCTCGACCATCTTGTCGGGATCGAAGATGATGCCGATGAAGTTCTCGTCATAGGCGCCACTGTCCATGAACGCGTCGACCCCCGCCTGATCGGGGAAGACATCGTACTGGAACTCGATCTTGTTGCCGTCCGGGTCGTGGTAATAGAGCGACACGGTCGGGCCGTGGATGATCGGCCAGAACGGCACGATCCCCTGGTCCTTGTTGTGGACATAGGCGGCGAGCAGCAGCTCCAGCGTCGGATAGGTGAAGGCGATATGCTCCAGCCCCGCCCGGCCACTGTCCGTGTCCGCAAGGCCGGGCTTGTTGATCAAGCCGAGACGATGATGCTCGTCGTCATACGTCATGAAGTGGATCATCTCGTTCTCATACGCCGGCTTGGCGCAGAGCACGGTGGCGTAGAACGCCTTCATCTCCTCGAACCGCGCCGTGTTGAGAACGACATGCGACAGTTTGGACGGCGCCGGCTTGACCGGAACCGCGGCGCGCAGGCTGCTGGTCTGGACGTTCATGGCTTTCCACTCCTGCTTTGCGGCGCTGGTCGCCCGTCGCGTCACGCGAGCGATCCACCCGCTTTCACGCCCACTCAATGCTCCCATTTGTACGTTAGTGTCAACTGACTTTCAGACGCTTACGCGGAGGTGGTCGGTGTCGGCCATGACCTGATAGGAACGCGGGTGGCGATTGGCTGGAACGCGGATGGCGTGCCGGTCGGTGAACGGCTGGAGGTCGATGGCGTGGCGGCGGTGCGGAAATCAAAGCTCAACCCGGTGGAGCGGGCGCGCCGCCTCCACGTCGGCGAGCGGCGTCGCGCACAGACCCGGGCGCGGCTGGTCGCGGCGGCCTACAAGGTCTTCGCGCTGCACGGCGCGGAGGTGCCGACGATCGACGACATCATCCTGGAGGCCGGCGTGGCGCGCGGCACCTTCTACAATTATTTCGAGACCAGGGACGAACTGTTCCGCGCCGTGGCCGACGAGATCGCCGTGACGATCAATACCCGACTCGACCTGGCCCGCAGCGGGATGACCGATCCGGCGGAACGGCTGTCCGTCAGCTTCCGTGCCTTTGCCCGCTACGCGGTCGCCGATCCGGCGCGTGGCTGGATATTGTTGCGGACCTTGCCGATCCTTGGCGGGATCGGCGGGGACATGACGGAGAATGTCGGCCGGGAGTTCGCCGTCGCGGTGGAAAGCGGGCGCTTCAGCGCGATGTCGGCGACGATGGCGCTCGATCTGGGCATCGGGTTCCTCATCCGGATCATCTATCGCCTGCTCGTCGACCGGCCCGGCGCCGACCATGTCGATCACGCCGCCGCCGCGATGCTGGTCGCCTTCGGCCTCGACGTCGAGGAGGCCAAGGCGATCGCGTTCCGGCCACTGCCCGCCGAGGCCGTCGAGGAACGTCCGGCATAGTGGTGGCGCATCAACGCCGGCAGCCGGTTCATCGCGACACACTAATCCATGTGAGCAAGGCAATTTAGACCAGTTCGTCATTCGGCCTTGCACGGCCGCCGAAAACTCCGTAGCTAACGCTTAACACGATAAGCATACAGGAGTGGAGACGTGGACAGGCTGTGGGGCAGGCTAGGATCCGTCTTGATCGTGCTGGCTGCGGCGATGTCGCCCGCCAGCGCCCAATGGGACGCCAGCAAGGCTTCCGGCTTTCCCGGTGACCGGGGGCGGATGTTCGGCGGCCTGCCGTTCCCGACAGGTCCCCTGCCGCCGCGCCCGGCGGAGACACCCGTCAGCCCCGCCTTGCCGATGGATGTCGCGCTCGTCGCGGCCCGGGCGGCGACGGCGGCGTGCGCCGGCTATCATGTCGGCGTCGCGATCGTCGATCTCGCGGGCATGCCCAAGCTCTACTTCATCGCCGACGGAACCGCCGGCAACCACGCCTACACCGCTTTTCGCAAGGCCTTCACCGCGCTGACCTTCCGGCAGCCGAGCGAGCAGGTCGGCGAGGCGACGAAGACCGACGCCAGGCTGCGCGACCGGGTGGTCGCCGACGGCAATCTGCTGACCTTCGCCGGCGGGCTGCCGATCGTGATGAACGGCCGGCTGGTCGGCGCGATCGGGGTGAGCGGCGCCGAGCCGAGCGCCGTCGACGAACGATGCGCGGTCGCGGCGCTGCGGCGGATCGGAGCCACGCCGACCGACTAGATCCACGCAAGAGACAAGATCGCCGGTCACGGCAGCGACGAAGATCGCATTGAGGGAGAGGATGGCATGAACAAAGGTTATCGTCACCAGGCCGCCAGGGCGGCGTTGCTGGTCGCATCGTCGATGGCGAGCGGCGCCCTGCCGGCGCGCGCGCAGACCAGCCCCGCCCCCACCTCGCCCGCGCCCCCCTCCACCCCCGCGACGCCCTTGCCGGTCGCCGACCGGCAGGCGATCGAGGACATCATCGTCACCGCGCAACGCCGCGAGGAGTCGGTGCAGCGCACGCCGCTGGCGATTACCGCCGTCACCGGCGACCAGCTGCGCGCGCAGAACGTGCGCGCGCTGGAGGATGTGTCGCGGCTCGCGCCCAACGTGGCGATCAGCGCGTCCGGCTACACCGCGCCCACCAACGCGGTGCCGATCGTCTACATCCGCGGCATCGGCCAGCAGGACCCGTCGCTGCAGACCGAGCCGGGCGTGCCGATCTATGTCGATGGCGTCTATGTGGCGCGCTCGGCGGGCGGCGCGATCGACCTGCCGGACATCGCGCGGCTGGAGGTGCTGCGCGGTCCGCAGGGCACGTTGTTCGGCAAGAACACGATCGGCGGCGCGATCAGCCTGATCACGGTCACGCCGGGCGTCCATCCCGAAACGCAGGTCGAGCTGATCGGCGGCAACTACGCGCTCTACCAGCTGCGCGGCTTCACCAACCAGAAGCTGTCCGACCAGTTCGGCGTCTCGGCGGCGATCAACTACCGGCACGAGAACGGCTACGGCAAGCGGCTCGGCGCCACCGGCAATGAGCTCGGCCGGCTGGGCGATCAGCGCAACCTGTCCGCCCGCGTCAAGGCGCGATGGACGCCCACCGACCGGCTGACGGTCGACCTGTCGGGCGACTATACCCGCTACCGCAACACCGCGACGCCGGGGCAGACGCTGATCGTCCCGGCCGGCCTGCTCAACCTGTGGAACGCGCGGATCGGCAATCCGGCCGGCACGCCGATCACCCAGGCCGGCGCCGCCTCGGGCCGGTACGATAATTTCTCGCGCAATCCTCAGCCCGCCAACGACGATCTGGGCGGCGCCAGTGCGACGATCGCCTATGACCTGGGCGGCGTCACGCTCAAGTCGATCACCGCCTATCGCAAGCTGACCGAGTTCTTCAGCCGCGACGCCGACAGCTCGGCGGCGACGTATCTGGAGGTCGATCGCCGCACGCACTCGCATCAGTTCACGCAGGAGCTGCAGCTCGGCGGCAAGCTGCTCGACGACCATGTCGATTACGTGCTGGGCGGGTTCTACCTGCACGAGCGGGGGACCGAGGACAATATCGGCACGATCATCCCCGGCCTGTTCACGCTGCGGGTCGGCCCGGAGATCGAGCGCCGCCAGCTGCTCGATCAGTCGACGAGCAACTATGCCGCCTTCGCGCAGGCGACCGGGCACCTGCTGCCCGGGCTGAACCTCACGCTCGGCGGCCGCTACACCAGCGAGCACAAGCGCCTGATCGATTTCGTCGCCGGTCCGGAAAGCGGCATCGTCTATGTCAACAACGTCCGGCTCGCGCACACCTGGACTTCGTTCACGCCGCGCGCCGCGCTCGATTATCAGGCGACGCGCGACGTGCTCGTCTACGCGTCCGTCTCCAAGGGCTTCAAGAGCGGCGGGTTCAACGGCCGGCCGGCGGCGCTGTCGGCGCTGACCCAGTTCGATCCGGAAAAGGTCACGTCCTACGAGCTGGGCTTCAAGTCCGACCTGCTCGATCATCACGTCCGCCTCAACGTCGCGGCCTTCGATGCCGAGTACAGCAACATCCAGCTGCAGCGGAACATCCTTATCAACGGCGTGCTCGTCACCGACGTCAACAACGTCGCCAAGTCGCGCATCCAGGGTGCCGAGGGCGAGCTGACGGTGGTGCCGGCGACCGGGCTGGAGCTGGGCGGCAGCATCGGCTACGCGCACAACAAATACACCACCATCCAGCCCGGCGCGGTCGTCACCGCGACCAGCAAGATCCCGTACGCGCCCGAACTGACCTACAGCCTCAACGCCAGCTACCGGACGGATCTGGGCTCGGCCGGGTCGCTGACCCCCAACGTCAACTTCGCCTATCGCTCGGGCAGCTATGTCACGCCGGCCAACACGGCGGTGTCGTACATCCCCGCCTATGGCCTGCTGGCGGGGCGGCTCACCTACGCGCCGCAGGACGGGCCATGGAGCGCCAGCCTGTTCGCGACCAACCTGACCAACAAGCGCTACCTGACGAGCGCCGGCGACAGCACCGGCATCGGCATCGTCTATCAGCTCTACGGCCGGCCGCGCGAGTTCGGCGGCTCGATCAACCTGCGGTTCTGATCGGCGTGGCGCGCCAGCTGACCGTCGTCGCTCCCGCCGGGACGGGCGCGGGCGCACGCGCCTATCCGTGGTACATGCTCGCGCTGTTCGTGGTCGCGAACAGCTTCAACACGATCGATCGGGTCGCGATGAACCTGCTGATCGAGCCGATCCGGCGCGAGTTCGGCTTCGGCGACCTGCAGGTCGGCGTGATCGCGGGCTTCGGCTTCGCGGCGTTCCACGCGCTGTTCGGCATCCCCATCGCGCGCCGGGCGGATCGGGGCAACCGGCGCAACCTGCTGGGGCTGGGCGTGCTGCTGTGGTCGGGCATGACGGTGCTGACCGGCCGGGCGGGCAGCTTTCTATCGATGTTGGCGATCCGGGTTGGCGTCGGCGTCGGCGAGGCGACCTGCTACCCGACCGCCGTCCCGATGATCGGCGACGTGTTCGGCAAGAGCCAGCGGTCGGCCGCGCTCGCGATCTTCCAGACCGGCGCCTTCATCGGCGTCGTCGGCGGCTCGGCGGTGGTGGGCCTGATCGCCGCCAGCCATGGCTGGCGCGCCGTGTTCACCGCGCTGGGCATGCCGGGCCTGGTGCTGGCGCTGCTGATCGTCCTGACGGTGCGCGAGCCGCCGCGCGGCGCGGCGAGCGACGCCGCCGACGCGACGCTTGCGTCGGGCAGCTATCGCCAGGCCTGGACGTTGCTGCGCTCCAACCGGCGCTTCGGGCTGCTGTTCGTGGCGGTCGCGCTGATGTGGACGGGGGCGTCGGCGCTGATCATCTGGGGTCCGCCGTTTCTGATGCGGCTGCACGGCGTCGGCGCGCGCGAGGTCGGCACGGTGGTGGGCCCGATCACCGGCGGCGCGGGACTGATCGGCACGCTGGTCGGCGGTGCCCTCTCCGCGCGATTGGTGAAGCGCTCGGGCGACCCGCGCGCGCCGCTGCGGCTGGTCACGCTCGGCGCGTTGCTGGCCACCCCCGCGACGCTGGTGTTCGTGTTCTCGTCCTCGCTGGCGGTCGCGCTGGCCGGCGGCGCCGTCGCCGTGTTCTTCAACGGGATCGCCTGCGGCCCCATCCTCGCCGCGGCGATCGTCCTGGTCCCGTCCGACCAGCGCGGGCTCGCCTCATCGCTGATCGTCGTCTTCGCCCAGCAACTGCTCGGCCTGGGCATCTCGCCGCTGATCGTCGGGCTGGCGAGCGACGCGGGCGCGGCCTCGCTGGGCGATCAATCGCTGCGCTGGGCGATGCTGATCCCGTGCGTCGCGCTGGCGGGCGGGTGGATCGCCGCGCGGGCGGCGGCGCGCGACACCGGCCTCATCGAAAAGGCGCATGCATGACCGACACTGGCGACATCGCGGACCGGCTGGCGATCGACGACCTCGTCACTCGGTTCTTCAACTGTCTGGACCGCAAGGACGTGGACAGCCTGCCGGCTTTGTTCGCCGATGGAGCGCGACTCGACATGGGCGTCGCCGGGCGGCCGGCGGTGGAAGGCCGGGACGCGATCAAGGCGGCGTTCGGGGGCGGCGGGCGGCCGGGCCGCCGGACGCGGCATCACTGGTTCGCACTGATGCTGGCGCCGCGCGAAGGCGGCGCCCAGGCGACGTTTCAGGCGGTCGTCTATGCGAGCGACGGCGACGCGCCGACCGCGAAGCTCGCCAATCTGAGCGACACCGCGCTCGATCTCGTCCGCGATCCCGCCGACGGTAGCTGGCGGATCGCGGCGATGGCGCGCACCGTGGTGTTCCACTTTGACTAGCCGAGTCATGACGCGGCGGCTGCGATGATCGCGCTGCCGGCCCTGATCGCGGTCGCGCCCAACGGCGCGCGTCGCACGCGGGCGGATCACCCCGCGCTGCCGCTGTCGTCGGCGCAGCTCGCGCGCGACGC
>NZ_CAHJWX010000098.1 GCF_903643065.1 Sphingomonas bacterium
CGCGCGCCCGACCTCGCGCCCGGCGTCGCCACGATCCGCGAGGTCGCCGGCCCCGCCGGGCTGGACCTCGCCCGGTGGCCGATGGCGATCGGGCGGGCGGACAATATCGATCGTCCGATCGATCGGCTCGGCAGCGCCCGCGCCTTCACCGCCGTCGCCATGCCCAATCCCCACCTCGTCGCCTTTGTCGACGCGGTAGACGAGGCGGAGCTGGTCGCGATCGGCGACGCATGCGCGGCGGCGCCCGGCTGGCTGCCCAACCGCGCCAACGTGTCGTTCGTCGAGCCCCGTCCCGGCGGGCTGTTCGTGCGGACCTTTGAGCGCGGCGTCGGCCTGACCGACAGTTGCGGCAGCGCGATGGCCGCGTCGCTCTACGCCGCCTGCCTGACCGGACGCTGGCCCCATGACAGCGAGGCGACGCTGTGGAACCGTGGCGGGCTGGTGCGCGGCGCGGCCGACGCCGGTGGCGAGGTGACGCTGCTCGGCAATGCGACCTGGGAGTGGGAGGGCACGGCCGAGGTCGATCCCACGACCGGCGCGGTGGAAAAGGTGACGGTCGACCGGCGCTTCCCCGACGAGATCGCGGCATGGGCGGCGCTCGCCGGCGCCCCGTCGGGAACGCAGGGTTGACCGTCGCCGTTGCGACGACGACCAGCGACGGGACCCGGCTCGGACCGGGATGACGATACAGGAGAGCGTAACGATGAAACTCGCCAGCCTCAAGCACGGCCGCGATGGCCGGCTGGTCGTCGTCTCGGACGACCTCGCCTGGCAGGCCGACGCCGGCCAGGTCGCGCCGACGCTGCAGGCCGCGCTCGACGATTGGGATCGCCTGCTCCCCGCGCTGCGCGCGCTGGCCACCGACGTGCGCAACCGGGCGATCCCGCTGAAACGCTTCCACGAGCACGCCGCCGCCGCGCCGCTGCCGCGCGCGTATCAATGGGCGGACGGCTCGGCTTATGTGAACCACGTCGCGCTGGTGCGGCAGGCGCGTGGGGCGGCGATGCCCGACAGTTTCTGGCACGACCCGCTGATGTACCAAGGCGGCTCCGACGGCTTCCTGGGCCCGCGCGATCCGATCCCGCTCGCCGACGAGGCGTGGGGCTGCGATCTGGAGGCCGAGGTGGTGGTCGTCACCGGCGACGTGCCGCTGGGCGCCTCGCGCGACGAGGCGCTGGCGGCGATCCGGCTGGTCGGGCTGACCAACGACGTGTCGTTGCGCAACCTCATCCCGGGCGACCTGGCCAAGGGCTTCGGCTTCTTCCAATCGAAGCCCGCGAGCGCCTTCTCGCCCGTGTTCGTCACGCCGGACGCGCTGGGCGACTGGTGGCGGGACGGGAAGCTCCATCGCAAGCTGATGGTCGACCTGAACGGCCAGCCCTTCGGCCGCGCGGAGGCGGGGCAGGACATGACCTTCGACTTCGGCACGCTCGTCGCGCACGCGGCGCGGACGCGCCGGCTCGGCGCGGGCACGATCGTCGGTTCGGGCACCGTGTCCAACCGCGACGCCGATGGCGGCCCCGGCCAGCCGATCGCGGCCGGCGGCGTCGGCTATTCGTGCCTGGCCGAGGTCCGCACGGTGGAGACGATCACCGGCGGCCGGCCCGTCACCCCGTTCCTCCAGCGCGGCGACACCGTCCGCATCTGGGCGGAGGACGATCGCCACCACTCGATCTTCGGCGCGATCGAGCAAGTGGTCGGCGAGCAGGTGGCGGGCTGAAGCGAGGCGATCCAGCCCGGCACCGCCCAGCGTGTCAGACGCCAGCGTGTCAGGCCATCGCCGCTGCCGGCCCCCGACGCCGCAAGGTCGCACCGGTCAGCCCGAAGCCGACGATCATCATCGCCCAGGTGGTAGGGTCGGGGATGGAAGCGACGATCGCCTGGGCGATCAGGCCGTGGACATAGGCGGTCGGGTGGATGCCGTCATAGTAGAGGTAGCCGGCGCAGTCACTGGCGAGACCCCCCGTCGCCACGCAACTGCTATGGACCAACGCCGGGTCGAGCCCATAGTCGGCGGGATGGTCCTGGATCGAGGTCTGCAACGTGGCGAGGTCGAACAGGCGGATCGACCCCGATGTACCCAACTGTTGCTGGAAGCTGTCGACGATCGAGCTGTATTGCGTGTTCAGGCCGGTCGACGCGAGCGTCGCATTGGCTTGCGCGGCGGTGCCGTAGATGCTCGGGATCTGTCCCACGTCCGGAAGGCCGACGACGATGATGTTGCGCGCGCCGTCGGTCATGATCAGCCGGGTCAGATCGGTCCGGAGGGCGGTGACCGTGTCGAGCGGCGAGGGCGCGCCAGGAAAGCCATAGTCACGGACATCGTTTCCGCCCGAGGTGATCAGCACCAGACTGTTCGCGTCGATGGCGGCGCGCCGGGCGAGCGGGCTGGTGGTGAGGGTCGATGGTTCGTAATAGCCGGTGATCTGGAAGCCGAGATCGGGCGGGATCTGGTTGGCGAAGAAGGTCGCGACGGTGGAGCCACCGACCGCATAATTCGTGCCGCCCTGCAGATAGGCGGTGGCCGGTCCGAACCCGAGCGCGAGCGATACGTCGTCCGCGAAGTTCAGCCCGTTGGTGAAGCGCCCCGACGCCGGCGCCGAGCCCGGTACCTGGGTCGCGGCGTTGCCGCTGTCGACCAGGCTGTCGCCGAACACGTACAGGCGATCATAGGGGGCCGCCGCGCAAACACTGGACGTTGCGAGCATCGCCGCACTGACAACCATCGCGAGCCGTTTGAAGCCGAGCATCACATTTCCCCCTCTAATTCATCTCGTTTACCACGTCCAATGCCTCGCTCAATAGCAAGCGACGGCCCAATCAGCCTGTGAAGGACGCAACGGTGCCTTCCCCGCGTTTGCAGGGGCGGCATCGGCCGTTGGCGACATGCGTCGGTAGGAAGCGTGCAAGGCCGACATGCTGCTCGATCTCGGGTTCGAAGTGATCGAGGCGGTTGGCGCGGACGCTGCGCGGCGGTTCCTTCGGGAGGATGTCGCCCCTGTCGATCCTGACCTCGGCGATGTCGGTACGGAGCCGACGACAATGCCCGACGGGGCGGTGATCAACCGATCGGGTAGCGCCGAACCTGCCCTGGCGCGCTTGCCGGAAGCATTGGTCTAACAGCTACAGCTTCGCGGTCAGCTCCGGCACCAGCTTGAACAGGTCGCCGACTAGGCCGAGGTCGGCGACCTGGAAGATCGGGGCGTCGGCGTCCTTGTTGATCGCGATGATGACCTTGGAGTCCTTCATCCCCGCCAAATGCTGGATCGCGCCGGAGATGCCGACCGCGACATAGACCTCGGGCGCGACGATCTTGCCGGTCTGGCCGACCTGATAGTCGTTGGGCGCATAGCCCGCGTCCACCGCCGCGCGGGACGCGCCGACGCCGGCGCCCAGCTTGTCGGCGAGCGGCTCGATCAGCGCGTGATATTGGTCGGCCGAGCCCAGCGCGCGGCCGCCCGACACGATCACCTTGGCGCTGGTCAGCTCGGGCCGCGCGTTGCTGGCGATCTCGGCGCTGTCGAAGGTCGACAGGCCCTGGTCGCCCTGGCCCTGCACGGCCTCGACGCTGCCCGAGCCGCCGGTCGCCGCCGCCTTGGCGAACGCGGTGGTGCGCACGGTGATGACCTTCCGGGCGTCCGACGAGCGGACGGTCGCGATCGCGTTGCCGGCGTAGATCGGCCGGGTGAAGGTGTCGTCGCTCTCGACCGACAGGATGTCGCTGATCTGCATCACGTCGAGCAGCGCCGCGACGCGCGGCGCGATGTTCTTGCCCGTCGTGGTGGCGGGCACGACGAATGCGTCGTGGTGACCCATCAGCTCGACGACGAGCGGCGCGATATTCTCCGCCAGCGCGTGCGCATAGGCGGCGTCGTCGGCGAGGTGAACCTTGCCGACGCCCGCGATCCGCGCCGCGGCCTGCGCGACGCCGTCGACGTCCTGCCCCGCGACCAGCAGATGCACCTCGCCCAGCTTGCCCGCGGCGGTGACCGCGGCGAGCGTGGCGTCCTTGACGGTCGTGCCATCATGCTCGACCCAGACCAGACACTTCATCTCTTATTGCCTTTTGTTCGCCCCGAGCGACGTCGAGGGGGGTTGCCCCGCCCGGTGCCGCGACGTCACGCGACACCGGGCGGTGCGGGCCTATTTGGCGATGCCCATCGCCGACAGCTTCATCACCAGCTCGTCGACATCGGCGACCTTGATCCCGGCGTTGCGCTTGCCCGGCTCGACCACCTTGAGCGTCTGGAGCCGGGGCGTGACGTCGACGCCGTAATCGGCGGCGGTCTTCTGCGCGAGCGGCTTGCTCTTCGCCTTCATGATGTTGGGCAGCGACGCATAGCGCGGCTCGTTGAGGCGCAGGTCCGTCGTCACGATCGCGGGCAGCTTGAAGGTATCGGTCTCCAGCCCGCCATCGACCTCGCGCGTCACCGTGACGGCGCCGCCCTCGATCACGACCTTGGACGCGAATGTGCCCTGACCCCAGCCGAGCAGCCCGGCGAGCATCTGCCCGGTCTGGTTGTTGTCGTCGTCGATCGCCTGCTTGCCCAGGATGATCAGGTCCGGCTTCTCCTCGTCGGCGATGGCCTTGAGGATCTTGGCGACGCCCAGCGGCTCGACCTTCTCGTCGCTGGTGACCAGGATCGCGCGGTCGGCGCCCATGGCGAGCGCGGTGCGCAGCGTCTCCTGCGCCTTGGGCTCGCCGATCGAGACCGCGACGATCTCGGTGACGCCCTGGGCCTTCAGGCGGATCGCCTCCTCGACCGCGATCTCGTCGAACGGGTTCATGCTCATCTTGACGTTGGCGAGATCGACGCCCGTGCCGTCCGCCTTCACGCGCGGCTTCACGTTATAGTCGAGCACCCGCTTGACGGGGACGAGGACCTTCATCGCTTCTCTCTCCAAAGCCTGCCGCCTCTGCGAGGGCGGTTCAGGCCGCCTTCTTCACCTCGGCGACGATCTTGCGCGCGGCGTCGCCCAGATCGTTGGCGGGGACGATCGCCAGGCCGGAGCCCGCCAGGATCGCCTTGCCCTGCTCGACATTGGTGCCCTCCAGCCGGACCACAAGGGGGACGGCCAGGTTCACCTCGCGCGCGGCGGCGACGATGCCGTCGGCGATGATGTCGCAGCGCATGATGCCGCCGAAGATGTTGACCAGGATACCCTTCACATTGGGGTCGCCCAGGATGATCTTAAACGCCGCCGTCACCTTCTCCTTGTTGGCGCCGCCGCCGACGTCGAGGAAATTGGCGGGGAACATGCCGTTCAGCTTGATGATGTCCATCGTCGCCATGGCGAGGCCCGCGCCGTTGACCATGCAGCCGATGTCGCCGTCGAGCTTGATATAGGCGAGGTCGTACTTGCTCGCCTCGATCTCGGCCGGGTCCTCCTCCGTCTCGTCGCGCAGCGCGGCCAGGTCCTTGTGGCGGAACATCGCGTTCGCATCGAAGCCGACCTTGGCATCGAGCACCATCAGTCGGCCGTCGTCGGTCACCGCGAGCGGGTTGATCTCGATCTGCGCGGCGTCGGTGCCCAGGAACGTGGCGTACAGCTTCGACGCGACGTTCGCCGCCTGCTTGGCGAGATCGCCCGTCAGCCCCAGCGCGGCGGCGACGGCGCGGCCGTGATGGGGCATGAAGCCGGTCGCGGTGTCGATGTCGAGCGTGGTGATCTTCTCCGGCGTGTCGTGCGCCACCGTCTCGATGTCCATGCCGCCCTCCGTCGAGGCGACCATCGAGACGCGGCCGGTCGCGCGATTGACCAGCAGCGCCAGGTAGAACTCCCGGGCGATGTCGACGCCGTCGGTGACGTACAGGCGGTTGACCTGCTTGCCGTGCTCGCCGGTCTGCACGGTAACCAGCGTGTTGCCGAGCATGTCGGCCGCCGCCGCGCGGACCTCGTCCGCCGTGCGCGCGAGGCGGACCCCGCCCTTGGCGTCGGGGCCCAGCTCCTTGAACTTGCCCTTGCCACGCCCGCCGGCATGGATCTGCGCCTTGACCACATAGAGCGGCCCCGGCAGCCGGCCGGCGGCGGCGACCGCCTCGTCGACGGTCATCGCGGCGTGGCCGTCGGGCACGGGGACGCCGAACTTGGCCAGCAGCTCCTTGGCCTGATATTCGTGGATGTTCATGGGGACATCGCCTTGACTGGGATGGCGCTCGCTAAAGCACAGCGCGCTGGGCGAATCCATAGCCGGGGGGTGGCTGGCGACCCCGTCAGCCCGGCTTTAACGATCGGTAACGCTTGCCGGCGTAGGGCGCGGCGCCATGAGACAGCCGCGTTTCGACCCGCCCTTCGAGCCCGTCGTCCTCGGCGACGATCATCGCCGCGCGCTGCGCCGCGCGGTGAAGATGCGCGCGCACCTGCGCGACCGGGGCCAGACCCGGTTCGAGATCGACGTGGTGGACCTGTCGCGAGCGGGGTTCCGCGCGGAAACGAGCTTCACGCTCTGGCCGGGCACGACCGTGTGGCTGACGCTGCCGGGGCTGGCCGCGCTGGAGGCGATGGTCGCTTGGCGCGACAAGTTCCGATACGGCTGCGCGTTCGGCAAGCCACTGCATCCGGCGGTGTTCGACCACATCATCACGTTGGGCGACCGCTAGGGTTTGTCCTATTCAAACTGAACCCTGACCCGTTCGTGTCGAGCGAAGTCGAGACACCGTACCAGGTTGGTCCCTCGACTCCGCTCGGGACGAACGGTTGTTAACGCCTGATCAGGACAGGCTTTAGGCGCGGCCACGTCCGCGCCGCCGCGCGAAGCGCAAGCGGTCGCCCCGGCCGGCGGGTCGGCTCGCCGGACCCGTTCG
>NZ_CAHJWX010000099.1 GCF_903643065.1 Sphingomonas bacterium
TCGAATCCGCCGTGCCGTCCGTGCCGGCGAGCACGATCGTGTGCCCGGCGGCGCCATAGCGGCGCGACAGCACGCGTGCCGCCTCGCGCGCCTCGCGCCCGAACACCGGATCGCTGTCGAGCGCGACCGCGACGACATAGGCGTCGACTTGGCCCGGCCGCTGCGGCTGAAGCGCGGCCAGCGCGCGGTCGAGCCGGCGGTGCTCGGCCAGCGCCTGGTCGGGTGGGCGGTCATGCTCGATCGCGATGCCCTGGTTGGCGAGCAAGGCGAGCTCCTGCTCGCTGGCGCGATCGATCAGCGGGGCGCCAGATTGGTGCTGGATCGGCTGGTAGGTGGCGGGTCCCTGCGCGGCGGCGGCGAGCGGGAGCAAGGCGAGGAGCGGCAGGCGGAGCATCTTTCACCACGATCTCATCCTCTTGCCCCATGTCAAGCGGCGGAACCGGCGCGGTCCTGTCCGGTTGGGCGCGCGAAGGAGTTCTCCCCATGACCGTCAACCTCAAGCCGCTGGCCGAACAGGTGATCGTGATCACCGGCGCCAGCTCAGGCATCGGCCTGGTCACCGCCAGGCGCGCGGCGGCGGGCGGCGCCAAGGTGCTGCTGGTCGCCCGCTCCGCCGATGCGCTGGGCGATGCGGTCCGCCAGATCAACAACACCGGCGGCACCGCCGACTTCGCGGTCGCCGACGTCGGCGACGCCGCGCAGGTGAAGCGCGCCGCCGAGACCGCGATCGAGCGGTTCGGCCGGATCGACACCTGGATCAACGACGCGGGCGTCGCGATCTATGCCAAGTTGGTCGACACGCCCGAGGATGAGCACCGCAAGCTGTTCGAGACCAATTACTGGGGCGTCGTGCACGGCAGCCTGACCGCCGTCGCACATCTGCGGGCCAAGGGCGGTGCATTGATCACCGTCGGCTCGATCGGCTCGGACATGGCGACGCCGCTGATGTCCGCCTATGCCGCGTCCAAGCATGCGGTGAAGGGCTTCACCGAGTCGCTGCGGATCGAGCTGGAAGGCGATGGCGTGCCGGTCTCGATCACGCTGGTGAAGCCGTCGGGCATCGACACGCCGATCGCCCAGCATGCCGCCAACCACACGGGCGCGGGCGAGGCGCAGATCCCGCCGCTGATCTACGCGCCCGAACTGGTCGCCGACGCGATCCTGCACGCCGCCGTCCACCCACAGCGCGAGATCACCGTCGGCGGCTCGGGCCGGGCGCAGGTGCTGTTCTCGCAGCATTTCAAGGCGCTGTACGAGAAGCTGGCGCCCGCCTCGACCAAGGCGATGACCGATCCCCAGACGCCGCAGCCGCCGACCAACCTGTGGGAGGCTGAGGTCAACGCCGGCCGCGAGCGCTCGGGCGAGCATACGGCGAAGGAGTGGAGCCTCTACACCGCCGCCGCGATGCATCCCCGCCTCACCAGCGCGGTGATCGGCGGCACGCTGGCGGGCGCGGTGGCGCTGCTGTTCGCGCGCGGGGGGAAGAAAACGGACTAACGGGTCAGCATTGCTCGGCGGTGTATTTCGGGACCGGCCCGGGCGGCACGCGATCGGGGCTGCGATAAAACCGGTCGGCGAGCAGGTGGTGCGTGTCGCCATAGGCCGAGCGCAACACGGCGGCGAGCGCGGGGTCGTAGCGGACGAGGTCGGCGTCCGACAGGAGGTGGACCCGGTCGAACGCGACGAGGCGCGCGGAGTTGAACCAGAACTGCGTGCCCACCGCCCAATATTCGTCCACGTTGGTGGCGGCGTATTCGTCCTTCCAGCGACCCCGCCGCATCGCGTCTGCATAGGCGCGGTCGATGCGCGCGGAGAGCGCCGGATCGGTGGCGCGGATCGCGGCGAGCACATCGTGCCCCATCTCGTGCACGAAGATGTTCTCGCCATGATAGCGGTCGCCCGGGCCAGCGAGCAGGTTCTCCGCCGCCGCGCTGGTCAGCGGCCCCGCCATGCCGCGCGCGCGGGCGTCCCAATATTGCCGGTCGGTGAAACGGCCGATCCGATCGGGGTACAGCTTGCGCTCGCACCGGGTGAGGCGGATGTCGTTGGGCAGCGGCCTGGTCCAGCCATGCTGCTCGGGCAGGTCGGTGGTGGTCTCGTCCGCCGCCATGACCGCGATGCGATAACCGCGCGCGACCAGCGCGGCGGCGAGGTCGGGCCGATGCGCCACCATGCCCGCCACGATGTCCCGCGCGGCGACCAGCGCCTCGTCCGGCACGCGCGCCGACGCGAGCACGGGCAGCCCGGCGGCGTCTAGGTATTTGGCGTAGAACGGGTCGGCATGGATCGCGGGCGGGGGCGAAGTGATGGCGGCGGGTGCGGCGGCGAAGAGGAGGGCGGCCAACCCTGGCCGCATCACACTTTGGCCTTGATACCGGCCTGCTTCAGTACGCCATTGGCGAGGTGGCGCGACATGATGCGGCCGTCGACGATAACGGGTCGGGATACTCCGGGGCACACCCATATCTCATGATCGCCCTTGCCCTCCCGCAGAAAGGCGCAGCCTCGCTCTGCCAGCAGCTCGCGCACCCGCGCGGTATAGCCACGAACCACCGTCAGGCGGCTACATCGAAGTCGCGCTCATGAAAGGCGATTACGTGGATCCGGTGCGGCCCTCGCAACCGAGTCTTATCGTGGAAATCACCGCCGTGAATCTCGAGCAGATCCGGAAGCATGCCGCCAGCCTTGAGCGCAAGTTCCTCGATCGTGGCGGCGTCGGCGAGCAGACCAGGGATATCACCATCCAGTGTATACCACGTCCGCGATTCCGGATCATAGTTCGCCCGGATGTTCCACAGGTTCATGTCCGATCCCTCTTTCCAGGCTTGGGTGCGCGGCCCCTACCGCCCCTCAATAAACCCGCTTCTTCGGCTTGATGTAGTCCACGTCGTCGGTCAGCGTGTAATCGTGCACCGGGCGGTAGTCGATCGCGGTCGCGCCGCCGACGCCGCCCCAGCCGGTGAAGGTCGTCAGCGTGTGCTTCATCCACTCGCCATCCAGGCGGTCGGGGAAGTCCTCGTTGACGTGGGCGCCGCGCGACTCCTTGCGGTTGGCGGCGGAGTCCATCGTCACCACGGCCTGGCCCAGCAGATTGTCCAGCTCCAGCGTCTCGACCAGATCGGTGTTCCAGATCATCGAGCGGTCGGTAACGCCGACATCGGCCAGGCGCGCATAGGTCGCCTTGATCTTGGCCTGGCCCTCCGCGAGCGAGGCGGTGTCGCGGAACACGGCGCAATGCGCCTGCATCGTGCGCTGCATCTCGCCCCGGATCGCGCTGGTCGGCGAGTCGCCGGCCGCGTTGCGGAACCGGTCGAGCCGGGTGAGCGACAGCTCCTCCGAGCCCTTGGGCAGGGGGGCATGCGCGGCGCCCGGCTTCTGGATGTCGCGCACGCGCAGCCCCGTCGCGCGGCCGAACACGACCAGGTCGATCAGGCTGTTCGAACCGAGCCGGTTGGCGCCATGCACCGACACGCACGCCGCTTCGCCGACCGCGAACAGGCCCGGCACGACGGCGTCGGGGTTGCCGTCCTTGAGGTGGACGACCTCGCCGTGGAAGTTGGTGGGGATGCCGCCCATGTTGTAGTGAACGGTGGGCGTCACGGGCAGCGGCTGGCGCGTCAGGTCGACGCCGGCGAAGATCTTGCCGGTCTCGGTAATGCCGGGCAGCCGCTCGTGCAGCACCTTGGGATCGATATGGTCGAGGTGCAGGAAGATATGGTCTTTGTGCGGGCCGACGCCCCTGCCCTCGCGCATCTCCAGCGCCATCGACCGCGACACGACGTCGCGCGACGCGAGGTCCTTCGCCGACGGGGCATAGCGCTCCATGAAGCGCTCGCCCTCGCTGTTGGTGAGATAACCGCCCTCGCCGCGCGCACCCTCCGTGATGAGCACGCCGGCGCCGTAGATGCCGGTGGGGTGGAACTGGACGAACTCCATATCCTGAAGCGGCAGGCCGGCGCGCAGCACCATCGCGTTGCCGTCCCCGGTGCAGGTGTGCGCCGACGTCGCGGAGAAGTAGCAGCGGCCATAGCCGCCGGTCGCCAGCACCACCTGATGCGCGCGGAAGCGGTGGATCGAGCCGTCCTCCATGCACAAGGCGATCACGCCGCGGCAGACGCCGTCCTCCATGATCAGGTCGAGCGCGAAATATTCGACATAGAAGTCGGTGTTATACTTCAGGCTCTGCTGGTACAGCGCATGGAGCATCGCATGCCCGGTGCGGTCGGCGGCGGCGCAGGTGCGCTGGACGGGCGGGCCCTCGCCCATGTTCTGCATGTGGCCGCCGAACGGGCGCTGGTAGATGGTGCCATCGTCGTTGCGGCTGAACGGGACGCCGGCGTGCTCCAGCTCGATCACGGCGGCGGGCGCTTCGCGCACCATGTATTCGATCGCGTCCTGGTCGCCGAGCCAGTCGGAGCCCTTGACGGTGTCGTACATGTGCCACGACCAGTGATCGGGCGAGTTGTTGCCCAGCGACGCCGCGATCCCGCCTTGCGCGGCGACGGTGTGCGAGCGCGTGGGAAACACCTTGGTGATGCACGCGGTCTTGAGCCCGCTCTCGGCGATGCCCATCGTCGCGCGCAGGCCGGAGCCGCCCGCGCCGACGACCACCGCGTCATAGGTGTGATCAACGATCTTGTAGGCAGCAGGCATCAGCGCGGCGCTCCGGCGATCGCGAGGTGGAGAATGGCGAACAGCGCGACCGCGCCCGTCGCCACCACGTAGAGATTGAGCAACACGATCAGGACGACGCGCGTCTCGTCATGCTGATAATCCTCGATCACCACCTGCAGCCCGAGGCGCAGATGGGTGAGCACGTTGACGACGAACAGCGCGAGCGGGATCGCCACCCAGGGCGACGCCGCCCAGGTCGCGATGCTGGCGAGGTCAAAGCCGCCGAACCGCGCGACCGAGATCAGCAGCCAGGTGACGAGCAGGATGTTGCCGCCCGCCGTCATCCGCTGGCGCCACCAATGGTGCGTGCCCTCGTGCGCCGCGCCGAGGCCGCGAACGCGGCCGATGCTGGTGCCCGTCCCCATCTCAGCGCCCCCCGATCAGATAGGCCCAATAGGCGATGGTGAGGACGGTCGAGATCACCAGCGTCGCCAGCGCGCCCCGCTTGTTGCGACGCAGTTCATAGCCCGCGCCCGTGTCGAGCACGAGATGGCGGATGCCCGTCATCATGTGCTGAAGCACCGACCAGGTCAGGCCGATCCCGACGACATAGCCCACCACGTTGAGCGCGCCGCTCGCCGTCGTGAAGACGTCCAGGAAGGTGCCGTAGCTGTTCGCGCCACCCGCCGCCGCCGCCAGCCACCAGGCGAACAATGGCACGCCGACCAGCGCCATGCCGACGCCCAGCGCGCGATGGATGATCGAGACCAGCATGTGCGGGCCCCAGCGCCAGATCTGGAGGTGCGGGGAAAGTGGGCGCCCGGGGCTGCGCACCTGGGGCCGGTCTTGCGGGCGGGAAGCCAAGGTCGTTGATCCTGTCGCGAATGTACCGGCTGCTATGTGGTGCCACGCCCGGCGATGCAAGCCGGGCGCGGTCCAAGCCCTAACCTGCGATTAACTATCGCGGTTTAGTCGGGTCCGGATTGCCGCTGGAGTATCGCTCATCGTGTCCGTGACCCTGCCCCCGCCCGAGAGCCTCACCCCGACGATCGACATTGCCGGAAAGCTGCGCGCCTATAACCTGGGCGACGCCGAGCAGGAACTGGCGCGCGCGTTATGGACGGTGATCGAGCCGGATGCGCGCCAGATCACGGTGGCGGTATGGGCGCGGCGTCGCACGCTCTACGGCACCGGGGGCGACTGGTCGACGCAGGAACAGGAGCGGATGTATGAGCTGGGGATCGCCTATGTGCGCAACCATTTCAGCGACACGGGCGGGGACGCATGGCTGCGGTCGGCGGAGCGCTTGGTGGCGACGTCGCGGATGGCGAACGTCGAGCTGACGCAGATCCTGGCGATGGCCGATGCCGGCCGCCGCGCGACCTTCGACCTGCTGCTCGTCCGCGTCGGCGCGGATGATCACCGAATGGCCGCGTTCACGGAGCTGCTGTTCCGGATGTTCGCGCTGGAGTGCGACATCTATTGCACGCTCTACAACGGCTATTGCCGCTTCGCCGAGCGCGCCGCGCGCGAGGCGCTGGCGGCGGAGTTCCGCGAGACGATCGCGCAAATGGTGGAACACACCAACGAGGACGGCGGCGCGCTGAAGGGTCAGGCGGGTGGGGCGTCGGCGTCGGCGCGGGGTGTGCTGGGCAAGGCGAGCGAGGTGGCGGCGGCGGCGGAACAGTCGGCGGTGGCGATGCGCGAGGCGGCGCAGACGGCGGCCGGGCTGATCCGCGCGATCGAGGACGCGCGCACGGAGGTGGACGCCGCCGCCGAGATCGCGACCCGGGCCAGCGCGCAGGCGGGCGAGGCGGTGGGGATGAGCAACACGCTGTCCGACCACGCCCAGTCGATCGAGAGCATCCTGGGGCTGATCCGCGACATCGCGGGCCAGACCAACCTGCTGGCCCTCAACGCCACCATCGAGGCCGCGCGCGCCGGCGACGCCGGACGCGGCTTCGCGGTGGTCGCACAGGAGGTCAAGAGCCTCGCCTCCCAGACCGCGCGCGCCACCGACGACATCGCCGCCAAGATCGCCGCCATCCAGTCCGCCACCCGATCCACCGTCGGCACCAACGCCTCCATCAAGGCCACCGTCGCCGAGGTCCAGGACTCCGCCGAGCGCATCCGCCACGCCATGGAGGCCCAGGCCCAGACCGTCAC
>NZ_CAHJWX010000100.1 GCF_903643065.1 Sphingomonas bacterium
ATCGACGCTTGCCACCGCCGTAAAGGGGGTCCCTTTTAGACGCCGATCGGGGGTCCCGGTTCGACGCCTATTTACAGGGCGGGCCGGCACCTTTTTGACGATCATGGTGCGGCAGCATCCTCGTCGTCGACCTCGGGAACCTCGTCAGCCAGCCTGATGATGGCGGCGCACACGTCGCCCAAGGCCGTGGCAATTACCTCCGCGTCGGCCGCCGGATGCTCGGCGAGCCGCTGAACCCGCCGTCCCAGGAAGTGCAGCGCGGCGATCGTGCGCAGGGCGTCCCTGTTCCAGGCGCCGCCGCTGAACACCCGCGAGCGGATGTGGCCGGAGATGCCGAGCTCGCCGGCTTCCCGGCGAAGCCGCGCGTCCTCTTCGTCGGTCACGCGGAAGATGATGCTCTTGCCCTTCTTCAGCCTCGGTGCCCGCTTGGGCCGCGTCCCGCGAGCCGGGCGCTCACTGACTTTCTGCGGCATCGCCCACCTCCCTGCGACAAGCCCCAAGGCGCGGAGCAGGCGCTGTCATAGCAGCGGTGGTGTATATACACCACCCATCCTGCTCATCCTCTTTCTTCCGTTCGCGCTGAGGCGAATGCCGAAGCCGAACCATTCCTTCTTCTGACTGCGCGCGCCCTTCCCAATCTCGCCACCTTGGGTGCTCGACCGAACGCTCCCCTGCGTTCGCCAGGGTCCCACGGACGGCATCAGTCGTCGGCCCGCCCCCGCGCCGGACGCGGGCAGCGCCGCTGGGCGGGCAGCAGGTTCATGACCAGCTGATCCGGCAGATCGGCCGTGACGACGGGGATCTTCTCGACGACCGACTTCAGCTTCAGCAACGAGGCGCGTGACGGGTACCGCGTCTCGCCCTCCCCGCCCCTACCCTTATGGCCCAAGTGGTCGTTTCTGAATTCGAGGAAGACCTCCTGATCCTTGAGCTCGTCCGAGACCATGTGCCGGGCGGAATGCATCGCCTGGCCACGCTTCAGACCCGGCACCTCTCGGGCGATGTAGATCCACCAGAGCTTGTAGAAGACGTCGCCCAGCTTGCGCTTGGTGTCGGCGGCGGGCAGCAGTTCGGGAAACAGAAGCCGCTCCCCCGCGGCGCGCATGGCCTCGACATAACGAAGGAAGCCGAGCCGGATCAGCTCGTCGGCGATCACGACCACGCGGCGCGCCGACGTGTTCTTGACCCGACCGGTTTCGGTGGGGCGGATCAGCAGGTAGTGGATGTCGTGTCCGCTTTCGACGTCGTCGAGCATGAGCTTGCAGAGTTCTTCCCGGCGGGCGCCGGTGTACCAGACGAGCAGCAGGACGTAGAACAGCCCGTCGTGGATGATCGATGATCCGGGTTCGAGCCGGCGCTCCACGTCGCGACACCCGGTCCAAGGTGACAGGCGGAAGATCGCCTGGCCCTGCTCGCGCGTGTAGCGTTGGCGGGCCTCGCGCTCATCCATGTCGATCGCGACGGTGAACTCGCCGAAGTCGATCTCTGCGGCCATCGGCACCGTCTTGCGCATGAAGGCGTGAACCTGACCGAGCTTGTTGTAGTGCTTGTTCGCCGTGCCAGCGGAGAGACCCACCTCGTCGGTCGACAGATCGCCGGCCGCGACCTGCTCGGCCGTCGACGCGGTGGCGTCGTCCAGGCTCTGGCTCAGATCGCGGTCGCGCGGTGCCTTGCCATACCGGACGGACAGTTGGTCGAACGACGCGTCGAGCTTGAGGATATCGGCCTTCGTCACGCGCCATAGTGGTGTGCCGGGCGGTAGCGATTTCTGGAGCAGCGCCGCTGCCCAGCGGATCTGGCGCAACGTCTGCTCGCCCACACTCTCCTTTGCGCGCTTGCCGTCCTGGCGATGGGCGAGCAGGCGCGGAGTTTCCGCGATCATGCGCTCGGCCGCCTCGACGGGCGTGCAATGCTGCCAGGTTTCGGGCACGGCCGGGTCGCTGGATACCGGTAAAGGAACTGGGATCGGCGACGACGCCGCTGATGATACTGGCGGGATCGACGCTGGTTGCAGTCGGCTCACCAGCTGCTGGAGTTGCTGCTCCGCATCGGCATAGGCGTCTCGGTAAGTCGGATAGAGCGCCAGTTCGACTTTCCAGCGCGACCGGTCATCCACGGGCAGACCGGCGGCAGCGAGATGGTGGTCGATCTCCGCGCGCCGGATCGGGCTGATGCTCCGGTCCTCGCGCATGGCGATGATCGCCTTCAGATCAGCGATGCGTTGAGGGTCCCACCCGTCATCCTCGAGTTGACGCTGCTCCGCAGGCAAGAACGACATGTGCCCGCCCAAGCGCATCAGGCGCTCGAAATAGTCGATGAAGGCGAGGTTCGCCGCCGAGTGGAGCGCGGCATGGTACGGCGTGGACCGCTGATCGGTGCAGACCTCGCTCAGGCGCTCCTCGTACATCGCCTTGGCGATGGCCTGGAGCTCGCGTTCAGTGATGCTGGTTGCCGCTTTGACCTTGCGGTCGAGCATCTCGACGACTCCCGGCGTGAACGCGGTCAACAACGCGCCCCTGTTTCGCGCCTGGAGCCGGTTGGTGGTCCCCAGCGACAACCGCACGTCTAGCGCGGCATTTCCCAACAGACGGTGAACCCGGCGCCACCAGAAGATGTGCCCGCGACGATAGACGTGCTGAAGACAGGCCAACGGCAATAATCCTCGCGGACACCCCGTTGGCACAATCGACTGTGCACTCTGGGGCGGCCAAACTAGGTTTAGCCAGCTAGATCAATCACTTATCTGGGAATTGGCTGGGGCGGCAGGATTCGAACCTGCGAATGGCGGCACCAAAAGCCGCTGCCTTACCGCTTGGCGACGCCCCACCACCGGTCGGTGGCCGTATAGCGCGCCGGGCGGTCAGGGCAACGGGTAGCGCCAGCCGTGCGGGTCGGGCGCGCGGCCGCGTTGCACGGCGGCGAGCGCGGCGAGCAGCTCGGCCGTCACCGGGCCGATGCCGCCGTCGCCGATCGGAAACGCATAGTCCGGCCCCGCCACCTGGCCGATCGGCGTCACCACCGCCGCCGTGCCGCAGGCGAACGCCTCCGCGCATCGGCCGCTCGCCGCGTCCGCGCGCCATTGCTCGATCGCATAGGGCTCCTCGCGCACGGTGCGCCCCGCATCGCGCGCCAGCGCGATCAGGCTGTCGCGGGTGATGCCGGGCAGGATGGTGCCGGTCAGCGGCGGGGTGCGCAGCGAGCCATCGGCATGCACGAAGAAGATGTTCATGCCGCCCAGCTCCTCCACCCAGCGGCGCTCGGCCGCGTCCAGGAATACCACCTGATCGTGGCCGCGCTCGGTCGCTTCCTGCTGCGCGATGAGGCTGGTGGCATAGTTGCCGCCGCACTTCGCCGCGCCGGTGCCGCCGGCGCCGGCGCGGGTGAACTGATGGCTGACCCACAGCGACACCGCCCGCGCGCCACCTTTCCAATAGGCGCCGACCGACGAGGCGACCACCATGTACAGATACTCGGTCGCCGGTCGGACGCCCAGGAACGCCTCGCTGGCGATGCAGAAGGGCCGCAGGTACAGCGCCCCCTCCTCCCCCGCCGGGATCCAGTCGCGGTCGGCGGCGACCAGCGCCTTCAGCGAGGCGACGAACAGCTCGTCCGGCAGCTCGGGCATGGCGAGCCGTCGCGCCGACGAGCGGAAGCGAGCGGCGTTGGCGTCCGGCCGGAACAACGCCGTACCCCCGTCCGCCAGCCGATAGGCCTTGAGCCCCTCGAAGATCTCCTGCGCGTAATGCAGCACCGCGCAGGCCGGGTCGACGCTCAGCGGCGTCCGCGCGACGACCCGCGCGTCGTGCCAGCCATCCGCGCTCGACCAGCCCACCACCGCCATGTGATCGGTGAAGACCTTGCCGAATCCGGGGTCGACCAGCCGCGCGTCGCGCGTGACGGCCTCCACGGGGGTCGCATGCGGCTCCAGCCGGAAGGGCGAGGCTGACGACGCGAGCATGCGGCGGTCGATCCTTATGTCCGAAACGGGGGTTGCCGCCGACTAGGGCCGGTGGTTAGACGGGTCAACATGGCTGCCTCAGCACCCGCGTCCCCCCAGTTCCTGCGCGATCCCGAACTCCGTCGCGGCCTGGAGCTGCTGTATTTCGGCTATTCGCATCTCACCCGCTCGATCGACCGCGATCTGGCGGCGCAGGGGCTGGGCCGCGCGCACCACCGCGCGCTGTACTTCATCGGCCGCAAGCCGGAGCTGACGGTGAGCGAGCTGCTGGCGCTGCTGGCGATCACCAAGCAATCGCTCGGCCGCGTGCTGACCGAGCTGGGCGAGCGCGGGCTGGTGGAGACGCGCCCGGGCGAGCGCGATCGCCGCCAGCGCCTGCTGCGGCTCACGCCCGCCGGCGCGGCGCTGGAAAGCAGCCTGTTCGAACAGGCCCGCCAACGCATCGCCGCCGCCTATGCGCGCGCGGGCCAGCATGCGGTGAGCGGCTTCTGGACGGTGCTGGAAGGGCTGGTGCCCGAAGCCGAGCGCGCGAACATCGTCGCGCTGAGCGGTTAAGAGGGAGCAGGGAGCAGGATCTACGATCAGGCTCGCTACCAACTCCCGTCATCCCGGCCTCGTGTCGGGATCCACCTCGGGCCAGGCACATTGCGTCGATACGTCGGTATGCCGCCCGGGTCGGGCGTGGCTGCCGCGACAAACCCGGAATGGCGATCAGGATTGTACTGTTCAGATCGAATCCTGACCCCGTTCGTGTCGAGCGTAGTCGAGACACCGCACCAAGCTCGGTCCTCAACCGCGGTCGGGATGAACGGAAGTAAACACCTGCAGCGGACAGGCTCTAGCCCCGCGCCGCCGCCGCCATCTCGGCATTCCGCACCGCCGCCGCGCGCAGCGTCTCCGTCAGCAGCGCCACCAGCGCCCCATCGCGATCGAGCACGTTCAGCCCCTCGCGCGTCGATCCGCCAGGCGACGCGACCCGCTCGGCCAGCGCCGCCGGGCTCGCCTCCGCCCGAGCCGCCAGCATGGCCGAGCCCTCGACCGTCGCCAGCGCCAGCCGCGCCGCCTGATCCGCAGGCAACCCAAGCGCCGCGCCGGCCTGGGCCACCGCATCGATCCAGCGGTACAGAAAGCCCGGCCCACTCCCCGCCAGCGCGGTGACGACGTCGAACAGCGCCTCGTCCGCGATCCGTTCGACCAGCCCCAGCGGCGCCATCAGCGCCTCGGCGCGATCCAGCTCGCCCGTCCCGTGCAGCGCCACCACGCCCTTGCCGATCGCAACCGGCAGGTTAGGCATCGCTCGCACGATCGCCCCGGCGCCGGTCAGCCCGGCCAGCGTCGCCACTTCCACCCCGGCCAGAATCGAGACGAGCAGGCGCGGCGCCAGTCCGGCCAGCACCGGCCGCAGCCCGCCCAGCTGGTACGGCTTGAACCCCAGCATCACCGTGTCGAAGCGCTCGTCGGGCACCGCGCGAGTCACGCGCACGCCGTCAGGCATCGCCCGCCCGCTCGGGCTCACGACCGTCATCCGGGCCGGATCGAGCCCCGCCTCCAGCCAGCGCCGCAGCATCGCGCCGCCCATGTGGCCCGCGCCGACCAGCAGCAGCCGGCCCGCCGCCTCGCCCAGGGCGGAGCCGTCCGCGAGCGGCTCGCTCACGCCTCTCCCTGCGTATCGACCATCGCGGCGGCGAGCGCGTCCTTGGGGCTCTTGCCGCCCCACAGCACGAATTGGAACGCGGGATAGAAGCGCTCGCACTCCTCCACTGCGCTCTCGATCAGCAGCTCGCACGCGGCGAGCGACATCGTGCCCTCCTCCTCGCCGGCGCCGTCGATCATCGCGGCGTGGCGGTAGAGCAGCACGCCCGTCGACGACCACAGCTCGAAATGGCCCATCCACAATTGCTCGTTGACCAGCCCGATCGCCTCATACAGCGGCGCGCGCCGGTCATCGGGCACCTTGATGTCCGGAAAGGCCAGGAACTGGAGCACGCTGTCATGCTCGCGCCACAGCGCGCGCAATTCATAGCTGGTCCAGCTGCCCGGCGCCGTCGCGACGATCTCCTCGTCGCCGCGATGATGCTCCCAGCCATGTGCCGTATAATAGGCTTCCAGCATATCTATCGGCGCGGCGGGATCGGCCTCATGGTCCTGCGGACTCAGCATGCGCGTGATCGTGCCGCGTCGGCCGCACGGGAGCAAGCGGCAGCCGGCGCTCCGTTGTGGAAAACCCGGATCAGGCGACGTCGGCGGGCACCGCGTGCCGACCCTCCAACGCTTCCAGTCGCGCCTTGAGCGCGTCCGCCTCGTCGCGCGCGGCGACCGCCATCGCCTTTACCGCCTCGAACTCGTCGCGGCTGACGAAGTCGAGCCCGCCCACCCACTCGCGCGCCCGCGCGCGCGCATTCTCCTGCGCCTCACGGCCCACGCCCGCCAGCGTGCCGGCGGCGCCGTTGAGCACCTTGGCGAGATCGTCGAAGAGGCGGTTCTCGGATTGCATCGGCGTGTTCCCGTCTCGTTTCACAATAGTTGGGACGTGCGCGCGGCCGGCGCAACCCGCTCCGCGTCGGGGTTCAGCCTGGCGATGCCCTGCGTCAGCCCCGCCGCATAGCCAATCCAGGCGAGCAGCGGCACCAGCAGCCACGCCGCGCGCGATCGCACGCGCCCGAACAGCACGGCCGTGACGATGCCCCAGACCAGCAACGCCACGATCAGCGCCAGCGCGGCGCCCACCCGGTGCGCGCCGAAGAACAACGGCTGCCACGCCGCCAGCCCGGCGATCTCGACCGCGAACGCCGCCACCGCCGGCCACCGC
>NZ_CAHJWX010000101.1 GCF_903643065.1 Sphingomonas bacterium
TGGGGCTCCAGTGCGGCCGGCGCGGTGACGAGCATCGACAAGGCTCCCGCGATGCCCAACAACTTCAACATTCGCCACGCTCCATCATGTATTGCCGGGGCGGTCGCCGCCGGTCAGACAAACCCAACCCACCGGCCGGCGACGACGACGCCGATCCAGAAAACCAGCGACAGCCCCGCCGCGACCCGCACCGCATGCGGCGCCGGCACGGTCTCGTTCCAGTCGTGCACCGTACGCCAGGCGCCTCGATGAAAGATCGCCATGTTGATGCCAGCCAGCAACAGGAGCCCCATCTTGATGCGGAACGGGATGTTGCTGTAATATTTCGTGGCGGCCGACGCGAACATCAAGCTGCCGGTGATCGCCGCGACGGTGAACGCGCTCCAGGTCCAGGGCAACACCTCGTCCGACAGCTGCATCGCGCCCATCGTGCGGGTGGACACGCCCAGCAGGCGCAGGTCGAGCATCGCGATCGACCCGACGACCAGCGTCAGGGCGAGGACGTGCGTCGTCTCGATCGTCGGGAACATCCACTCCGATTCGGTGATGCTCACCGCGAGCGGCGTCGCCTCGATCCACGTGCAGACGGCGAAAAGGACGCTGCCGATGCTCACGATCCGCCCCCCGCATAGGCGATCCAGCGGCCGCAGGTCAGCACCGCCACCCACATCACCAGCGAGACGAGCGCGCAGGTCCGGATCGCGGCGCGCCGGCCCGCCGACAGGTCGCGGAAGCGCCGATCCTCCAGCAGCCGCCGGACCGGCGCGGTGAACAGCGCCGCCCCGACGATCAGTCCCATCTTGGTCCAGAACACCCAATTGAGCAGCTCACGCGCGGGCTCGGCCATGATCTGCAACAGCCCCGTCGTCAGCAGAACGCCCAGCGCGCCCCAGATCCAGGGATAGAAGCGCAGGGTGGTGCCGCGCATCGACTGGTCGCGGCCGATGAAACCGGCCAGCCTGAGATCGAGCATGCCGATCGACGCCATCACGATCGCGATCGCGAGGATGTGGACGCTCTGCAGCATCGGTACCGTCCACGCGCGCTCAGCGATCGCGGTGCTCAGCGACGTGGTCGCCAACCAGTCGCTCACCGCCTGCAACCTCGACATCGATCTCTCCCATCCCGTACAGGCGCTCGCCGCCCTCCTATCCGAGAACGGCTGCGGCCTACCGTGGCGGCCGTGACCGGGACAGATCGGATTTTCAAGTTACCGATACGTTCTGGAACGTTATCGGTCCCCATCCGCGACGTTGCGCTCGGCCGCCCGACGGGGGATCAGAAATGAACCCCCAGCGTCGCGCCATAGGTGCGCGGCGCCCCCGGCGCGAAGGCGAAGCTGGTCGCGACCTGGCCGACCGCATAGATATATTGCTTGGTCAGGTTCTTGCCCCACAACTGGACGTCGTAGCGCTTGGAGGGCGCGGTCCAGCCGAGCGACGCGTCGATGATGTGGTGCGCGTCGTTGACGACATATTGGGCGGAGGTCGGATAGGACGAGGTGTAGTGATCGTTGCCCGACACCGTGAACGAGCCGAGGTCGGTCTCGACATTATAGACGGCGCCGACCGTGCCGGACCATTTCGCGGCGAATTGCGGCGTCGCGCCCGCGAGATTGCACACGGTGTTCACCACCGTGCCGACCGTCACGCCCCGGCTGTCGACGCGCGGCGTGCCGGGGGTCGGGCAGGTGGTGCCGGGAAAGTCGACGAACTTGGCGTCGAGATATTCGAGCGCGCCGTTCAGCGTCAACCCGCGCACCGGAACGATGCTGAGGTCGACATCGACGCCGTCGATCCTCTCCTTGGCGGCGTTGAGCAGCAGCGCGTTGCCGGGCGCGGCGGGCGGGGACATCGAGCGCACCTGGACGTTCTGGTAATTGTAATGAAAATAGGACGCGTTCAGCCGCACCCGACGGTCGAACAACTCCGACTTGACGCCCGCCTCGGTCGCGTAGAGCAGTTCGGGCTCGACCGGGGGGTTGTTGAACCCGTTGCCGTTATACGCCCCGGACTTGAAGCCGAGATTGTGCGACACGAACAGATGGACGTTGTCGCCAACGTCCTGCGCCAGGACGAAGCGATAGGTCAGCTTGTGGAACACGAGCCGGGTCGGGATGCCGTTGGGGAATGACGCCGCGAGCTTGCCGGCGGTGAACAGCGCGAACGGCTGGCCCGGGTAATAGACGATGCCCGGCGTGGTCGCGGTGGCGGCGGCGCCCAGCGTCGCCACCGAGTTCGGATAACCCGGCAGCGGCGAGAGCTGGCCCGTCAGCGTCTTGCGCTCGGCCGTGTAGCGCAGGCCGACGGTGACGTGCGTGCCCTTGAAGAACCGGTAGGAGCCGTCGCCGAACACCGAGCCCGACAGCGTGTTTGGGAAGCCGTTATTGCGCTGCGGGGTGCCCAGGCAGACGCTGCCGTTGCAGGTCGGCAGCGAGTCCAGGCGCAGCTGCGTGTGGTCGTCATAATAGAAGGCGCCGAGCACCCAGTCGAACCGCTCGCCCGGCGACGCCTTCGACACGAGCTGGAGTTCCTCGCTGAGCGACCGGTTCTTTTCGTAGAAGTTGCTGTACGCGGTGGTCTCGCCGGCGAGCGGCTGCCCCTGGCCGGGGCCGCCGCCGGCGAACGCCACGTTGGCGTGGCTGGCCTGGAAGCCGCTGAGGCTCTGCAGCGTCGCGAAGCCCAGGTCCTGCTCCACCTTCAGCGTACCGAGATAGATGTGGGTCGGCGCCGAGGGATCGATCCTGAGCGTGCTGCGATACCGGCCCTGATAGGTGGTGCCGTCGTTCGCGATCGTGCCGGGCAGCACCTCGTACGCATAGCCATAGTCGCGGTTGTTGTAGTCGTAGATAAAGCTGGTAGTCACCTTGGTGTTCGATCCCGGCCGCCAGACTAGCTTGGCTTGCACGCCGGTCTCGTCAGACTTCTGAAGGTCGTGGCCGGTGACGAGGTTCCTGCTCCAGCCGTCGCTCTGCTTCTGGTGATAGACCGCGATCCCCGCCGCCAGCGTCTTGCCCAGCGGTGTCGAGGCGTACAGGTTCGTGGTCAGCGTGTTGTAGTTGCCATAGCCGACCGAGGCGTCGACGCGCTCGGTATCGCCCGGATCGCGCGTGATCACCGAGATCAGGCCGCCCGTGGCGTTGCGGCCATACAATGTGCCCTGCGGCCCCTTCAGCACCTCGACCCGATCGATGTTGTTGAAGGAATAAATGCCGATCGTCGGGTTGGCGAGGTAGAGGCCGTCGATATAGACCGCCGTCTGCGCCTCGTTGAAGCCGGTGCTGGGTGAGCCGATACCGCGCAGGTAGATGTTGTTGCCGCCCGACGGCGTCACCACCAGGCCCGACACCAGCGACGGCAGCGACAGCACGCCCGTGACGTTGAAGGCCTTGAGCGTCGAAGACGACACCGCCTGGATCGTGATCGGCACCGACTGGAGATCGGCGCTGCGCCGGGTCGCGGTGACGACGATATCCTCGACCGCCGAGGAACTTGCCGCGTCGGGGGCGCCGGTCTGATCCGTCGCGCCAGGCGCGTTGGGTGGCGTCACCGGGCTGGCGGGTTGCGCGGTCTGCGCGAATGCCGGGGTCGCGGCGAGCAACGCCGTCGACAGATACAGAGCTACCTTGGTGATCATCGCTCATCCCCTCCTGATCGACGTGGCCTTTGGGCCATCGCCGTTGTTCTCGCCGCCTTCGTAGCGTCGCGGATTGATGATCCAAGGACGACGCGACGGGGAGATATAGATTAACCGAAGCGATACCTGTCCGTTATCCCGATCCTAAACTACCATCGCTCGTGGCCGATGGAAAGTCGCAAGCTGTTCGGCGCCAGGACGCCGTTGACGCATCGATGGGAAAAAGATCGCATCTTCCTTGCCCGACGCGACCTGCCTACCTTAATGGTCATGACAGGAGCCTGACGACCGAGCATCGCGAGCGCGAGCCGGCCCGGCCAGGATGCGAGAGGAAGAGATGGCTTGATGCGTGTCCTGACCAAGTCGCGCCGCGTGGGAGCGTTGATCGTCGGCCTGTCGTGGTGCCTCGGCGCCCCCGGCCTCACGGTCGCGCAGACTTTGCAGCAGGGATCGGCGCCGCAGGGATCGGCGCCGCCGGAACCGCTCAGCTGGCACGGCGATCCCAAGGCTCCCGACATCAGCGGCGTGTGGGTGCGGGTCGACACCCCGGCCGGTAGCGGAAGCAAGGAAGGCTGGGCGCCATGGGCGCCGCCGCTCAAGGGCGCGTTCGCCCAGACCTGGAAGAAGCGCGTCGCCGATGCCGCCGCCGGCACCCGCACCGACGATCCGGTACGCGGCTGCCAGCCGCCGGGGATGCCGCGCTTCATCACCGGCTCCAACGGGCCGATGCTGATCATGCAGACCCCCGGGCGCGTCATGCTCTATCGCGACGGGATGCCGGTACGCCGCGTCTGGCTCACCCCCGATGCGCTGCCGGCGGCGAAGGACATCGAGAGCTTCTCCAACGGCAACGCGATCGGGAAGTATGAGGGAGCGGACCTCGTGACGCAGATCGTCGGCATCAAGGATCAGCCGATCGACGGCACCGGCGTGCCGCACAGCGACGATCTCAAGATCGCGGAGCGGTTCCATCGCGTCGACGCGACCACGCTGACCGTCAAGGTGACGCTGACCGATGCCACCGCCTATTCCAGGCCGATGACGTCCACCGTGACCTATCGCCTGTCGGACGATCGCAACTGGGAGCCGCACGAGTTCCTCTGCACGCCCGTGACCAACTATTCGCCGGACAAGTATGTCCATTAGGCGCCACGTTCAGGCCTGCGCCAGCCGCATCCGGGCATGCCCCGCCGACCGACCGATCAGAGGAACATCATGACCCACAAGCTCCGCATCTTCGCCGCGCTGGCCGTGCTCGCCGCGCCGCTGCCCGCCGTGGCGCATCACTCCTTCGCCATGTTCGACAAGACCAAGGAGATCGTGCTGAAGGGCGCGGTGGTGAAGGAATGGCAGTGGACCAGCCCGCACACCTGGCTTTACGTCCTGGTCCCCAACGGGTCGGGCGCGCCCGACAAATATTCGATCGAGGGCGGCAACCCCGGCGTGATGCGCCGCGACGGCTTCGCCAAGGGCTCGCTGAACGCCGGCGACAAGGTGACGATCTACATGGCGCCGCTGCGCAGCGGCGAGAAGGGCGGCAGCCTGAACGCCGTCGTCCTGCCCAACGGCAAGATGCTGGGCGAGCGGATGAAGCCGGGCGCGTAATGTCTGGACGGTGACAGGGCCGTTGACAGGGCCGGTCGCGGCCGAAGGGAGAGGCGGATGATCAAGCGCGTATCGACCGGCATGGCGGCGGCCCTGGTTGCCGCCCTCGCGGCGCCCATGCCGCTGGCGGCGCAGGACGCGGACCGCGCGTGGCCGCCGGCCGGCGTCTCCTACCATGGCGATCCCGGCGCGCCCGATATCTCGGGACTATGGCTGGGCACGACGATGGGGGTCCCCGGCGGGCCGATCGCCAGCAACACCGGCAAGACGGCGGACGGTCGTCCGCCCTCCTTCCTCTCGCCATGGCCGCTCCCCTACACGCCCGAGTTCAAGAAGATGTCGGACGAGCGCGCCGCGGCGGCGAAGGCCGGCAAGCAGATCGGCGATACCGGTTCGAAATGCCTGCCGTTCGGCATCCCGTTCCTGATGCTGTCGGAGGCCTATCCTAATGAGGTGGTGCAGACGCCCGGCCAGGTGTCGATCTTCTTCTTCACCGCGTTCCCCGTCATCGTCTGGACCGACGGTCGGGGCCATCCGGCGGACCTGAAGCCGAGCTACAACGGTCATTCGATCGGCCACTGGGTTGGCGACACGCTGTACGTCGACACGGTCGGCCTGCGCGGCGACACGCCGCTGGAGACGCATTTCGATCCGCATAGCGACAAGTTCCATTTCCAATGGACCATGCGGCGCGTCGGCGACGGCGTGATGCACGTCCATTTCACGCTGTTCGACGGCGTCGCCTTCACCGAGCCGGTGGAGAGCACCAATATCTGGCACCGCAAGACCGATTATCGCTGGGCGATGCTGGACGACCAGTCCTGTTTCGAGAACGCGGCCGGCGTGAGCACCAATGCCAAAGCGCCCGAGGAAGGCTTCATGAAGTTCTGACGGGCGGCGGGAGGGAAACGCGGATGTCGAGCACCATGCCGGCGACGGGGGCCGTTCCCGCCTGGGACCGCCGCTACGAGTGGCAGGCCGTGGTGCTGCTGACGCTGGGCTTCGGCCTGGTCGGGCTCGATCGCTGGGTGATTGCCGACCTGGCCGGCCTGCGCTCCTCCACCATGGTCGCCGACCTTAGGCTGCGGCCGCAGGACGTCGGCAACCTCGTCGCCTCGCTGGGTATCGCCTGGGGCGTGTCGTCGCTGTTCATGGGCAATCTGTCGGACGTATGGGGGCGCAAGCGGGTGATCGTGCCCTCGCTGGTGCTGTTCTCGCTCCTGTCGGGGTTGTCGGGGCTCGCCGGCGGCTTCGCGGCGATGATGTTGTGCCGTATCACGATGGGCCTGTTCGAGGGCGCGTTCTGCCCGTCCAGCTTCGCCGCCGTCGCGGAGGCGTCGCTGCCGCGCCGGCGGGGCAACAATCTGGGCTTTCAGCAGAGTGCCTTCGCGCTGTTTGGCCTCGGCTTCGGCCCGACGATCGCGACGCTGCTGCTCGGCTCGATGAGCTGGCGCTGGGTGTTCGCGATCGTCGGCCTCCCCGGTCTGATCGTGGCGCTGCTCGCCGCGCGGCTGATCCGCGAGCC
>NZ_CAHJWX010000102.1 GCF_903643065.1 Sphingomonas bacterium
CGCCCGGCCGTGCCGCCCCCCGCGACCGCAAGGGCGACGAGCGGCGCGGCGGCAAGCTGACCGTCACCCGCGCGCTCAACGAGGACGGCGCCCGCGCCCGCTCGCTCGCCGCGCTCAAGCGCGCCCGCGAGAAGGAGCGGCGTCATTTCGGCCCGCGCGATGCGCAGCCCAAGCAGGTCCGCGACGTGCAGGTGCCCGACGCGATCACCGTGCAGGAACTCGCCAACCGCATGGCCGAGAAGGGCGCGGACCTGGTCAAGGCGCTGTTCAAGATGGGCATGCCCGTCACCATGACGCAGACGATCGACCAGGACACGGCCGAGCTGCTGGTCACCGAGTTCGGCCACAATGTCAGCCGCGTGTCGGCGTCCGACATCGACCTGGCGGTCGACACGGGCGAGGATACGGCCGGACAGCTGCGGCCGCGCCCGCCGGTGGTGACTATCATGGGCCATGTCGATCACGGCAAGACCAGCCTGCTCGACGCGCTGCGCGGCACGGACGTGGTGCGTGGCGAGGCCGGTGGCATCACCCAGCATATCGGCGCCTATCAGGTGCAGCTGCCCGACAAGTCGCGCATCACCTTCCTCGACACGCCCGGTCACGAGGCGTTTACGCAGATGCGCGCGCGTGGCGCGGACGTGACCGACATCGTCATCCTGGCGGTCGCCGCCGACGACGGGCTGATGCCGCAGACGATCGAGGCGATCAACCATACCAAGGCGGCCGGCAAGCCGATGATCGTCGCGATCAACAAGGTCGACAAGCACGAGGCCAACCCGCAGCGCGTGCGCGAACGCCTGCTGGAGCACGACGTGCAGGTGGAGGAGATGGGCGGCGAGACGCAGGACGTGGAGGTCTCCGCGCTCAAGAAGACGGGCCTCGACCAGCTGATCGAGAAGATCCAGCTCCAGGCCGAGCTGATGGAGCTGTCCGCCAACCCCGATCGTCCCGCCGAGGCGACGGTGATCGAGGCGAAGCTGGACAAGGGCCGCGGCCCCGTCGCCACCGTGCTGATCAACCGCGGCACGCTGCGCGTCGGCGACGTGTTCGTGGTGGGGGCCGAGAGCGGCAAGGTGCGCGCGCTGGTCGACGACAAGGGTCGCCAGATCAAGGAGGCGGGGCCTGCGCTCCCCGTGGAGGTGCTGGGCCTGTCGGGCGTGCCGATGGCGGGCGATCCGCTCCAGGTCGTGGAAAACGAGGCGCGCGCGCGTGAAGTCGCCGAATATCGGCAGAGCGTGGTGTTGCAGAAGCGCACCACCACCGCGCCCGCGTCGCTGGAGAGCATGTTCTCCGCGATGCGCGACAAGCAGGCGATCGAATATCCGCTCGTCGTCAAGGCGGACACGCAGGGCACAATGGAGGCCATCGTCGCGGCGATCAACAAGATCTCCACCGACCTGATCAAGGCGCGCATCCTGCATTCGGGCGTCGGTGGCATCACCGAGTCCGACGTGACGCTGGCGGGCGCGAGCGGGGCGCCGATCATCGGCTTCAACGTGCGGCCGAACGCGAAGGCGCGTGAGATCGCCGAGCGGCAGAAGGTGGCGTTCAAATATTATGACGTCATCTACGCGCTCACCGATGAGATCAGGGCGGGGATGGCCGGGCAGCTGGGGCCGGAAGCGTTCGAGACGGTGGTCGGCCGCGCGGAGATCCGCGAGGTGTTCTCCGCCGGCAAGACGGGCCGCGCGGCGGGTCTGCTGGTGGTCGAGGGCGTCATTCGCAAGGCGCTCAAAGCGCGGATCACGCGCGCCGACGTCATCATCTACCAGGGCGAGATCGCCTCGCTCCGGCGCTTCAAGGACGATGTGGCGGAAGTCCGGGCGGGTCTGGAATGCGGTGTGACGTTCACGCAGAACTTCACGGACATCAAGGCGGGCGACTTCCTGGAGACGTACGAGGTCGAGCTGCGCGAGCGGACGCTGTAGTTGCACGGGGGCGAGCGGCCAGATGGCGACCGCTCGCCCTCGTCGGACGGCTGGGGCGGATGTCTCGTCGAGGGGCTGGGCTGCCTGGTCGAGCTGCTGATGTCGGTAGGTCTGCCCGTGCTGCTGCTCGGTGTCGCGCTACCCGCCTGGCGATGCTGGTGACCCGCCGACGCTTCGGTTAGGCTGCCTTCGCGGCGCGCTACCTGCGTGTCGTAAGGAGGTGGTTTATATAGAGGTTGAGAAGATTGCAGCGCTGGTGCTCGCCGTCGTGATGCTAGTCATCGCGGCGGTCGGGTTGGTGATCAAGCTCATCGAGCTGGGTCGCCGCTAACCGGCGCGGGGCTCGGCGCAGCAACGCCGGGCCCCTTACACGTTTAGGGCCCGGATGCAGCAACATCCGAGCCCGAGAGGTGCATAGACGTCGAGTCGATTGCATATCCCGGATAGCTCAATACAGGCCGGCCCACAAGATGCGCGATAGTACCACGCCCGACCGTTCCGTCCGCCTGCTGCGCGTCGGCGAGCAGGTGCGCCATGTGCTGTCGGAGATCCTGCAGCGGGGCGACGTGCACGATGAGACTCTGGACAAGCATCTGGTCAGCGTCACGGAAGTACGCATGTCGCCCGACCTGCGCCACGCCACCGCCTTCGTGAAGCCGCTGCTCGGCCGCGACGAGGACGCGGTGCTCACCGCGCTGCGGCAGAACACCGCCTACCTCCAGCGCGAGGTCGCGGCGCGGGTGAAGATGAAATATGCGGCGCGGCTCAAGTTCCTGGCGGACGAGAGCTTCGACGAGGGCACCCATATCGACACGCTGCTGCGCCAGCCGGCGGTGGCGCGCGACCTGGACGACACGGCGGGCGGCTGATGGCCAAGCTGTATTTCTACTACGCCTCGATGAACGCGGGCAAATCGACCAACCTGCTCCAGGCGGACTTCAACTATCGAGAGCGCGGCATGCGGACGCTGTTGTTCACCGCCGCGCTGGACACGCGGTCCGCGGCCGGGACGATCACCTCGCGGATCGGCTTGAGCGCCCCGGCGACACGGTTCGACGCGGACACCGATCTCGGCGCGGTGACGCTGGCGGCGCATCGCGACGCCGCGCTCGCCTGCGTGCTGGTGGACGAGGCGCAGTTCCTGACCGGCCCGCAGATCGATCAGCTCGCCGCCATCGCCGACGACAATGGGGTGCCGGTGCTGTGCTATGGCCTGCGCACCGACTTTCGCGGCGCGCTGTTCCCCGGCTCGGCCCGGCTGCTGGCGATCGCCGACACGCTGGTCGAGATCAAGTCGGTCTGCGCGTGCGGGCGCAAGGCGACGATGAACCTGCGCGTCGACGCGGACGGCCGCGCGATCGCCGACGGCGCGCAGACCGAGATCGGCGGCAACGAGCGCTACGTGGCGCTGTGCCGGCGGCATTTCAGGGCGGCGTTGGCGGAGGCTCGCTGAGCGGAACGCGGGCGTTCGGCGCTCGTTGAGTATCGATCTGGGAGTGCAAGCCGATGAAGAAGATGCTGTTCGCGCTTGCCCTGTCCCTCGTTGCGGGCGGATCGGCGCAGGCACGCTCGCGTCCGCTGGGCGCGGAGACCACCATCCCCTTCGCGTCGAACGGCGGCCTGCGTGACTGGCAGCGTGGCGGCGCGCAGAGCGACGCGTTGTGGGTACGCGACCGGACCGAGCAATGGTATCTGGTCCGCCTGTCCGGCCGGTGCCGGTTCGACTTCCCGCTCGACACCTTGATCTACACCACCGACCCCAGCGGCATCTTCGATCGTTTCTCGACGGTGCGCGTCGGCAGCGAGCCGTATCAGGTCTGTGGCGTTCGCAGCATCGTCGCCAGCGCGCCGCCGCCCGGTCACGAGGGGCAGGGCCGGACGAAGCCCGCCGGCTGACGGGCGGTGCACGGCTGGATCATCCTTGACAAGCCGGTCGGGGTCGGCTCGACCGACGCGGTGTCGGCGGTCAAGCGCGCGCTGCGGGCGGGCGGCTATCCCAAGGTCAAGGTGGGTCATGGCGGCACACTCGATCCGCTCGCAAGCGGCGTGCTGCCGATCGCGCTGGGCGAGGCGACCAAGCTGGCGGGGCGGCTGCTTGATAGCGACAAGACCTACGAGTTCACGATCCGGTTCGGGAACGAGACGGACACGCTGGACGTGGAAGGGCGCGTGGTGGCGACCTCGCCGATTCGGCCGAGCCTGGGCGAGGTGGACGCGGTGCTGGCGCGCTTCACGGGAGCGATCCGGCAGGTGCCGCCGGCCTTTTCCGCGCTGAAGGTCGGCGGGAAGCGGGCATATGATCTCGCTCGGGCGGGGGAAGCGGTTGCGCTCGCCGAACGAGAGGTGGTGGTGCATTCGTTACGTCGTCACCCCCGCAGCAGCGGGGATGATGAAGACGAGAGTGTCACGCTCCTCACCCAGGTCTCCAAAGGCACCTATATCCGCTCGCTGGCGCGCGACATCGCGCACGCGCTCGGCACCGTCGGTCACGTGACGATGCTGCGGCGGACCAGGGCGGGGCCGTTCGGGCTGGAGGCCGCGATAGCGCTGGACAAACTGGCGGAGTTGGGGCAGGCGCGCGGTCTTGAACACCACCTCCTGCCGTTGAGGGCGGGGCTGGACGACATCCCGGCTCTTTCCCTCACCCCCGACCAGGCAGGGGCGCTCCGTCAGGGGCGTGTGCTGGCCGGGATTGCCGCCGACGCCGTTCCCAATGGAGGCGCCGCCTTCGCCCTGCTCGACGGCGTCCCCGTGGCGCTGGTCGATGTGCGGGATGGTGCGGTCCGGGTCGAGCGCGGCTTCAATCTGTAATCCGATGTCGAGGACGAAATCATGACGATCACCGCCGAGCGCAAGCAGCAGCTCATCACCGAGCATGCCCAGGGCGAGAACGACACCGGCAGCCCCGAAGTCCAGGTCGCGATCCTGACCGAGCGCATCCGCAACCTGACCGAGCACTTCAAGGGCCATGCCAAGGACAACCATTCGCGTCGCGGGCTGCTGATGATGGTCAACAAGCGGCGCACGCTGCTCGACTATCTCCGCAAGACCGAGGGCCAGCGCTACCTCGCCCTGATCGCAAAGCTCGGTCTTCGCAAATAACCCGAAGGGCGCCTCAACGGCGCCCTTCTCGCATCCGCCTTCCCGCAATCCGGCGTGGGGGCACGGAGCGACGAGTCGCTCCACACCGACGCGGGCCGGCTAGCCCGCACGCACAGGCCCCGGCGGGATCGGCTCGCCGGAGTGAAGGAACCAGAATGTTCGATACCAAGAAAGTTTCGATCCAGTGGGGCAGCCAGACGCTGACGCTGGAAACGGGCCGCGTCGCCCGTCAGGCCGACGGCGCGGTGCTCGCCACGCTCGGCGAGACGGTCGTGCTCTGCGCGGTGACCGCCGCCAAGACGGTGAAGGAGGGGCAGGATTTCTTCCCGCTGACCGTCCATTATCAGGAGAAGTTCTCCTCGTCCGGCCGCATCCCCGGCGGCTTCTTCAAGCGCGAGCGCGGGGCGACCGAGCGCGAGACGCTGGTCTCGCGGCTGATCGATCGGCCGCTGCGGCCGTTGTTTCCGTCCGAGTTCCTCAACGAGGTCAACGTCATCGCGCAAGTGATGTCGTATGACGGCGAGAACGAGCCGGACCTCCTGGCGATGATCGCGGCGTCGGCGGCGATGACGCTGTCGGGCGTGCCGTTCATGGGCCCGATCGGCGCGGCGCGCGTCGGCTACAAGGATGGGAAGTACCAGCTCAACCCGGCCGACAGCGCCATCGCCGACCTGGACCTGATGGTCGCCGCGACGCACGACGCGGTGATGATGGTGGAGTCGGAGGCGAACGAGCTGTCCGAGGACATCATGCTCGGCGCGGTGATGTTCGCGCACAAGGCGTCGCAGCAGGTGATCGAGGCGATCATCAAGCTCGCCGAGCAAGCCGCCAAGGAGCCCTGGGAGCTAAAGGCCGGCGCCGACCTGGCCGCGCACAAGGCGAAGCTGAAGGAACTGATCGGCGCCGACATGGCCGCCGCCTACAAGCTGACCGACAAGCAGCAGCGCCAGACCGCGATCAACGCCGCGCGCACCAAGGCGCGCGAGGCGTTCGACGACCTCAAGCACGCCAACCCGGCCGAGTATCTGGGCACGCTCAAGCTGGTGAAGAAGGTGGAGGCCGAGATCGTGCGCGGCCAGATCCTCAACGACGGCGTCCGCATTGATGGCCGCGACACCAAGACGGTGCGCCCGATCGACGCGTCGGTGCACTTCCTGCCGCGCGCGCACGGCTCCGCGCTGTTCACGCGCGGCGAGACGCAGACCATCGCCACCACGACGCTGGGCACCCGCGACGCCGAGCAGATGATCGATGGGCTGAACGGGCTCAGCTATCAGCATTTCATGCTGCACTATAACTTCCCGCCCTATTCGGTGGGCGAGGTGGGCCGTTTCGGCGCGCCGTCGCGGCGCGACATCGGCCATGGCAAGCTCGCCTGGCGCGCGCTGCATGCGGTCTTGCCGACGAAGGAGGAGTTTCCCTACACGATCCGCGTCACCTCCGACATCACGGAGAGCAACGGTTCGTCGTCGATGGCGACGGTATGCGGCGGTTCGCTGGCCCTGATGGACGCGGGCGTGCCGATCAAGCGGCCGGTGTCGGGCATCGCGATGGGGCTGATCCTGGAGGGCGAGAAGTTCGCCGTCCTGTCCGACATCCTGGGCGACGAGGATCATCTGGGCGACATGGACTTCAAGGTCGCCGGCACCAGCGAGGGCATCACGTCCTTGCAGATGGACATCAAGATCGCCGGCATCACCGAGGAGATCATGAAGGT
>NZ_CAHJWX010000103.1 GCF_903643065.1 Sphingomonas bacterium
CTCGTTATCGGCTGGGGCGCGCTGGCCCTGCGCCGCTGGGCGGCGGACACACGGGTGGAAACCGTCTTCGCTCTGCTGACGCCGTTCGCGGCCTTCTGGGTGCTGAAGAGACCGTCGCACGCCCAGGACGTCGAGGCCCGCGGCGAGTTGCCTGCCGATGCGATGCCGGGCGAAGCGGCGACCGGCTGGCTGGCGCACCGGCTGCGGCTGGGCGTGACGGAAGGCGTGGCGGAGCTGGGCACGGGCGAGACGCTGTGGCTGGAGGCGAACGCGCGCGAGCTGCACGGGGTCAGCTTCACCAAGGGCTGCTATGTCGGCCAGGAGAACACCGCGCGCATGCATCACCGCGCCAAGGTGTCGCGCCGCCTCGTCGTCGCACCTTTACACGACCAACCCGGCGGCACCGCCGCAACCTTCCGGGACCTAAACCTCATGGTCGAACGCCGCCGCGTCGACGCGCTCGGCGACGCCCTGATCCCCCCCTGGCTCGCCGCCGCGCTCTGACACACGCTGTTACAATCCTGACGCGAGCCTGACCGCGCGGTTCCCGGCGCGTTCAGCCGGGCAGGCCTAGACCCTTCTTCATGCCCTGCACCCCGCCGGGCGAACAGAGGAGTCCCCCATGCGCAAGCTCATCATCGCCGCGCTCGCCGCCAGCGTGCTGGCGCCCGTCGCCGCCGGCGCGCAGACCTACCGCGACGACCGCCGCGAGGTCCGCGACGACCGCCGTGACATTCGCGAGGACCGCCGCGACCTGCGCCAGGACCGGCAGGAAGCGCGCGGCGACTGGCGCGACTATCGCCGCGACCATGGCGACGAGTTCCGCCGCGGCGGCTATGCGGGCCCGCGCGGCTATCGCTATCGTCCGGTCGGCGTCGGCTACCGCTTCGCGCCGGAATATTACGGCCGCGATCATTGGGTGAACGACTGGCAGCGCTACCGGCTCGCCCGCCCCGGCTATGGGCAGCAATGGGTGCGCTACGGCAACGACGTGGTGCTGATCGACCTGCGCTCGGGCCGCGTCGCGACCGTCTTCAACTCGTTCTTCTACTGAGCTGAACGAGGGTCGCCCTCACCCTTTTCGCTCGACTGCGCCGAGCTGTTCCCTCTCCCGATGGGAGAGGGAGAGAGGCGCGCAGCGCCGGAAGGGTGAGGGTGACTGTCCCTACCGCCCCACCGCGACATAGGTGAAGCCCGCGCCCTCCACCGCGTCGCGGCGATAGACGTTGCGCAGGTCGACCAGCACCGGCGCCGCCATCACCCGTTTCAGCCGCGCGAAGTCCAGCGCGCGGAACGCGTCCCACTCCGTCACGATCACCACCGCGTCCGCCCCGTCGGCCGCCTGATAGGCATCGTCGCAATAGGCGAGGTCCGACATCAGCGCGCGCGCCGCGCCCATCCCCTCCGGATCGTGCGCGCGCACCTGCACGCCGGCGTCGAGCAGCGCCTGCGCGATCGCCAGCGCCGGCGCGTCGCGCATGTCGTCGGTGTTCGGCTTGAAGGTGAGGCCGAGCAGCGCCGCCGTCTTGCCCCGCGCCTCGCCGCCGCCGTTCGCCTGGCCCAGCGCCGCCAGCACCTTCCTGCCCATCTTGCGCTTGCGCGCCTCGTTCACCTTGACCACCGCGTCGACGATCCGGATCGGGCTGTCGGCGTCCTCCGCCGTCTTGAGCAGCGCCAGCGTGTCTTTGGGGAAGCATGAGCCGCCATAGCCGGGGCCGGCATGGAGGAACTTGCGCCCGATCCGGTTGTCAAGCCCGATGCCCCGGCTGACGTCGCGCACGTCCGCGCCCACCGCCTCGCACAGGTCGGCGATCTCGTTGATGAACGTGATCTTGGTCGCCAGGAACGCGTTGGCGGCGTATTTGATCAGCTCGCTGGTCCGCCGCCCGGTGAACAGGATCGGGCTCTCGTTGAGGTATAGCGGTCGGTACACGTCCTCCATGACGCGGCGCGCGCGCGCGTCGTCCGTGCCGATGACGATGCGGTCGGGCCGCTTGAAGTCGCTGATCGCCGCGCCCTCGCGCAGGAACTCCGGATTGGAGACCACCGCCACCTCGATCGCCGCGCGTTGCTCGCGCAGGATGCGCTCCACCTGGTCGCCGGTCCCCACCGGCACGGTCGACTTGGTGACGACCACCGTCGGCCCGGTCACCGCGCGCGCGATCTCCTCCGCCGCGGCGAAGACATAGGACAGGTCCGCATGGCCGTCGCCGCGCCGCGACGGGGTGCCGACCGCGATGAACACCGCGTCCGCCCCCGCCACCGCGGAACCCAGATCGGTGGTGAACGACAGCCGGCCGGCGGCGACGTTGACCGCGACGAGCTGGGCCAGCCCCGGCTCGTAGATCGGCATCCGGCCGGCGTGGAGCGCCGCGATCTTGCCCTCGTCCTTGTCGACGCAGGTCACCTGATGCCCGAAATCCGAAAAACAGGCGCCGGAGACGAGCCCGACATAGCCCGAACCGATCATGGTGATGCGCATCAATGGTCCCGTGTGTTCCTGAAGCAGCGCTGTAGCGCGCGCCGAAGCGATTGCCAGCTTGACGCGGATTGTTGCCGAGCCGCCACCGGCTCGTCTAACTGGCGAGGCCCATGGCGCTCCTCGACCGGTTCCTCGCGCGCGCGGTGAAGCGCGGCACGCTCACCGTGATCCACCCCGATGGCGACCGGCGTCGCTTCGGCGCGCCCGATCCCGATCTGCCCGACGTCGCGATCCGCTTCACCGACTGGGCGGCGGAGCGCGCGATCCTGCTCGATCCGGGGCTGGGCGCGGGCGAGATGTTCATGGCCGGGCGCCTGCTGATCGAGGCCGGCGACGTGTGGAGCCTCGCCCGGCTGCTCAAGGCCAACAACCGGTGGGAGAGCGGGCGCCGGGAGCTGAAGGCCTCCCGGCTCCGGCGCGCCGTCAACACGGTGCGCCTGCGGCTCGACCGGCTCAACATGGAGCGCCGCGCGCGCCGCAACGTCGCGCATCATTACGACCTCGACGACCGGCTCTATGCGCTCTTCCTCGACACCGACCGGCAATATAGCTGCGCCTATTTCACCGATCCGGCCAGTCCGCTGGACCAGGCCCAGCAGGACAAGCTCGCCCATATCGCCGCCAAGCTCGCGATCCGGCCGGGGATGCGCGTGCTCGACATCGGCTGCGGCTGGGGCGGAATGGCGCTGTACCTGCACCAGCGGCTCGGCGCCGACGTGCTGGGCGTCACCCTGTCGGCCGAGCAGCTCAAGGTCGCCCGCGCGCGCGCCGAGGCGGCGGGCGTCGCCGACCGGGTCCGCTTCGAGCTGATCGACTATCGCCGCGTGACAGCGGAGGCGTTCGGGGGGCAGTTCGACCGCATCGTCTCGGTCGGCATGTTCGAGCATGTCGGCCCGGCGCACTATCGCGCCTTCATGACCAAGTGCCGCGACCTGCTCGCCCCCGACGGCGTGATGCTGCTCCACACGATCGGCCGGCTGGGCGGGCCGGGCGTGACGGACGCCTGGACCGCCAAGTGGATCTTCCCCGGCGGCTACAACCCCGCATTGTCGGAGATCATCCGCGCGCAGGAGGGGCTCAAGCTGTTCCTCACCGACGTGGAGGTGCTGCGGCTCCACTATGCCTGGACGATCCGCCACTGGTACGATCGCGTGCAAGCGCATCGCGACGAGATCGTCGCGCTGTACGACGAGCGGTTCTTCCGCATGTGGACCTTCTACCTGGCGGGCGCGGCGATGGCGTTCGAACTGGGCGGGCTGGTCAACTACCAGCTCCAGTTCGCCCGAAGCCGCGACGCGCTGCCGGTGACGCGCGACTACATGATCGAGGGCGAGCGCGCCTTGCGCGGGGACCCGCCCACCGCCTAAGCGCCGCGCCCATGGCCAGCAAACCCACTCGCGTCGTCCTCGCCTATTCCGGCGGCCTCGACACCAGCGTCATCCTCAAATGGCTCCAGACCGAGCGTGGCTGCGAGGTCGTCACCTTCACCGCCGATCTGGGCCAGGGCGAGGAGCTGGAGCCCGCGCGGCGCAAGGCGCAGACGGCGGGGGTCAGGCCCGAGCACATCTTCATCGACGATTTGAAGGAAGAGTTCGTCCGCGACTACGTCTTCCCGATGATGCGCGCGAACGCGCTGTACGAGGGGCTGTACCTGCTCGGCACCTCCATCGCCCGCCCGCTGATCGCCAAGCGCCAGATCGAGATCGCGCGGATGGTGGACGCGGACGCGGTGGCGCATGGCGCGACGGGCAAGGGCAACGATCAGGTCCGCTTCGAGCTCGGCTATTACGCGCTCGCCCCCGACATCAAGGTCATCGCGCCATGGCGCGAATGGGACCTGACCAGCCGCACCCGCCTGATCGAATGGGCCGAGGCGCATCAGGTCGAGGTGCCGCACAACAAGCGCGGCGAGGCGCCCTTCTCGACCGACGCGAACCTGCTCCACACCTCGTCGGAGGGGCTGGTGCTGGAGGATCCTTGGGCAGAGGTGCCCGATTACGTGTTCAGCCGCACCGTCAGCCCCGAGGAGGCGCCCGACACGCCCGAGGTGATCGAGGTGAGCTTCGAGCGCGGCGACGCGGTGGCGGTCAACGGCGAGGGCCTGTCGCCCGCAGCACTACTGACCTCGCTCAACGACCATGGCCGCCGCCACGGTATCGGCCGGCTCGACCTGGTCGAGAACCGCTTCGTCGGCATGAAGTCGCGCGGGATGTACGAGACGCCCGGCGGCACCATCCTCCACACGGCGCACCGCGCGATCGAGCAGCTGACGCTCGACCGGGGCGCGGCCCACCTCAAGGACGAGTTCGGCCCGCGCTATGCCGAGCTGGTCTATAACGGCTTCTGGTTCTCGCCCGAGCGCGAGATGCTCCAGGCGGCGATCGACCAGTCGCAGGCGAAGGTGGACGGCACCGTCCGCCTCAAGCTCTACAAGGGCGGCGCCCACGTCATCGGCCGCAAGTCGCCCCACTCGCTCTATTCGGAGAAGGTCGTCACCTTCGAGGACGACCAGGGCGCCTATGACCAGCGCGACGCGGAAGGTTTCATCAAGCTTAACGCGCTGCGACTGCGGCTACTGGGGCGGCGGGATCGGTGATGAGACAGCTACGGATCCTGACTATTTACTCGGCGCTTTTTTCTGGGCTTTGCTCAAAAGTCACGAGTGCGCAAGCGCCGCCAATACCTCTTTTGGAAACAGCCGGTTATTGTCTCGTCACGAGAACGACAAACGGAAATGACGAAGCGATGATCGTGAGCGAAGCAGCTCGCAAACTTAATTTTCTTGTTTCTCATCGTGACCTTCCGATGGATAACAATCAGGTTCAACGAGCCTACGAACTATATGGGTCCGGGGTATCCGTTATTGTCATAAGTATACCACTCGATGATCCTGATCCTTTGCCAAACGATTTTCCAAAGACATTCTTCTCCAAAAACAGATTCGACGTCAGGGTCGTTAAGAGTAAAATATCGCAGTCTATCTCCTTTGCTAGTGTACTGAAAATCTTGAGAGACGCGGCTCACTCTCATGGAGCGTTGTTCAAGAAGAGCGGCGCTGCCGGCTGTTAAGCTGACGATCTAAACGTATGCGCTGAGTCATCTGCGTTCATTTTGATCCTTGAACCCCTGCGCGATCACGTACCATTCGCTCGATCCCTTGCGACTCGCCGGCGGCTTGGCGTGCTTCACGCTCGCGAACATCCGTTTCAGCTCCGCCACCAGCCCGTGATCCGCCCCACCCGCCAGCACCTTCGCCACGAACGCGCCGCCGGGGCGCAGCACCTCGCCCGCGAACTGCGCGGCCGCCTCGACCAGCGCCATGGTGCGCAGGTGGTCGGTCTGGGGGTGGCCGACCGTGTTGGCGGCCATGTCGGACAGGACGAGGTCCGCCGCCCCGCCCAGCGCCTCGATCAACCGCGCGGGCGCCGCGTCGGACAGGAAGTCCATCTCCAGGATCGTCACCCCGTCGATCGGATCAACCGGCAGCAGGTCGATGCCGACCACCGCCGCGCCGGGCACCAGCTTGCGCACCACCTGGCTCCACCCGCCCGGCGCGATGCCTAGGTCGATCACGCGGCGCGCGCCCTTGAGCAGCGCGAACCGCTCGTCCAGCTCCAGCAGCTTGTACGCCGCGCGGCTGCGATACCCCTCCGCCTTGGCGCGCCGCACATACGGGTCGTTGAGCTGCCGCTCCAGCCAGCGCGACGACGACGCGGTGCGCTTGCGCGCGGTCTTGACGTATTGGTGGCCGGGCGGCTTCAAGGCTCACCCTCACCCTTTTCGCTCGCTGCGCGAGCTGTTTCCCTCTCCCATTGGGAGAGGGAGGGAGGCGCGCAGCGCCGGAAGGGTGAGGGTGACCAGATCACAGCCGCCCCGCCCCCATCAGCCGCTTGAGGATGCCCTCGCGGATGCCGCGATCGGCGATGCCCAGCCGCGCCGCCGGCCACAGGTCCATGATCACCTCCAGGATCGCGCAGCCCGCCACCACCAGGTCGGCGCGCTCGGCGCCGATGCAGCTCAGCCGCGCGCGCTCCGCCACCGCCATCCCCGCCAGCTCGCCGCAGATACGCCGCATCGCGTCCGCCGGCACGATCAGCCCGTCGATCACCGACCGGTCATAGGCGGGCAGCCCCAGATGGACCGAGCCCAGCGTCGTCACCGTCCCCGACGTGCCGAGCAGCCGGGGCGCCGCGACGCCCGCCGGCAGCCGCGCC
>NZ_CAHJWX010000104.1 GCF_903643065.1 Sphingomonas bacterium
AGCATGCACGGCGGCGAGAACGCGGACATGGGCGGCATCTTCGACGAGCTGTTCCGCGGCGGTGGCGGCGGCGGCGGCTTCTCCTCCGGGTTCGGGCGGCGCGGCGCGGCCAAGGGCGCCGACCGCGCCTACAGCCTCAAGGTCCCGTTCGCGGACGCGGCGACGCTGGCGCCCCAGCGCGTGGCGCTGCCCGACGGCGCGCTCGACCTGAAGCTCCCCGCCGGCGTCGAGACCGGCACGCAGATGCGGCTCGCCGGCAAGGGCGAGCCCGGCGCCGCCGGCCCGGGCGACGCGCTGGTGACGATCGAGGTCCAGCCGCACCGTTTCTTCACGCGCGAGGGCGACGACATTCGCCTCGACCTGCCGATCAGCCTCGCCGAGGCGGTGACGGGCGGCCAGGTCCGCGCGCCCACCGTCGACAAGCCGGTGATGCTGACCATCCCCAAGGGGGCGTCGTCGGGCCGCGTGCTGCGGCTCAAGGGCAAGGGGTTCCATCGGAAGGGCGGCGGGCCGAACGGCGCCCGGGGCGACCAGCTCGTCACGCTGATGGTGCACGTGCCCGCCGACGACGCGGCGCTGGAGCGGTTCGTCGCCGACTGGGCGGGGGCGGGGGGGAACCCGCGTGCCGCGATGGGCGTCTAGGAAGGCATCGTGGCCACTTCCAGCACGCCCAACGAGATCGCGCCGGCGCTGACGCCGGAGGACCGCGCCAGGCAGCCCGGCCGCTTCCAGCGCGAGCTGGGCCGGCTGCACCCCGGCGCGGCGACGGTGGAAGTGGTCAAGCGCGCCGGGCTGGGCGTCTTCAACGATGGCTTCATCCATGCCGGCAACCTCGCCTATCTCGCGCTGATGACGCTGTTTCCGTTCTTCATCACGGCGGCGGCGGTGTTCTCCGTCCTGGGGCAGAGCGCGGAGGCGCAGCGCGCGGTGGTGACGTTCCTTCACACGCTGCCGCGCGAGACGGCGGTGCTGCTGCGCGGACCGATCGTCAGCGTCGTCCAGTCCAAGACCGGCGCGCTGCTGTGGGTCGCGGGCGTGGTCGGGCTGTGGACGGTGTCCGGCTTCATCGAGACGATCCGCGACATCTTCCGCCGCGCCTATGGCACCTCGGCGTCCGCGCCGTTCTGGCGCGCGCGGCTGGCGTCGTCGGGGGCGATCATCCTGGCGGTGGTGCTGGCGATGCTGTCCTTCCTAGTCCAGGGCGTGCTCGCGGGCGCGGAGCAGTTCATCTATCGGCTGATCCCCGGCACCGAGCGGCTCGCCGGCTGGCTGGGCCTGTCCCGGCTGATCCCGGGCGCGATCATGTTCGGCGCGCTGTACCTGCTCTTCTACCTGTGCACGCCGTCCAAATACCGGCGGACCTCCAGCCGCAAATGGCCGGGCGCGCTGGTGACGGCGCTGTGGTGGATCCTGATCACGGCCGCGCTGCCGGCGGTGCTGTCGCTGCTGGGCGGCTATGGCGCCACCTATGGCAGCCTCGCGGGCGTGGCGGTGATGCTGCTGTTCTTTTGGCTGGTCGGGCTCGGCTTCGTGTTCGGCGCGCACCTCAACGCGGCGCTGGCGGAACCCCGCCAGGCGACGCTAGAAGGCGGCGACGCGGCGCAGGTCGCGGACGACGGAGCGGCAGGGGCGAGGGTGTGAACGGTTTGATGGCGGGCAAGCGCGGGCTGATCATGGGGCTCGCCAACGACAAGTCGCTTGCCTGGGGGATCGCCAAGCAGCTGAGCGAGGCGGGCGCGGAGCTGGCGTTCAGCTATCAGGGCGAGGTGATGGAGAAGCGCGTCCGGCCGCTGGCCGAGCAGCTGGGCGTCGCGCGGCTGTTCGAGTGCGACGTCGCCGACATGGCCGCGCTCGACCGCACCTTCGCGGCGCTGGCGGCGGCCTGGCCCAGCATCGACTTCGTCGTCCACGCGATCGGCTTTTCCGACAAGAACGAGCTGCGCGGCCGCTACGCCGACACCAGCCTGGAGAACTTCCTCCAGACGATGAACATCTCCGTCTATTCCTTCGTCGCGGTCGCCCGGCGCGCGGCGGCGATGATGGCGCCGGGCGGCGCGCTGCTGACGCTGTCCTATTACGGCGCGGAAAAGGTCATCCCGCACTACAACGTCATGGGCGTCGCCAAGGCGGCGCTGGAGACCAGCGTCCAGTATCTCGCGGTCGATCTGGGCCGCGACGGCATCCGCGTCAACGCGATCTCGGCCGGCCCGATCAAGACGCTGGCGGCGAGCGGCATCGGCGATTTCCGCCTGATCCTGAAGTGGAACGAGCTCAACAGCCCGTTGAAGCGCAACGTCACGATCGACGATGTCGGCGGCGCCGGCCTGTACCTGCTCAGCGACCTGGCGAGCGGCGTGACGGGCGAGACCCATCATGTCGACGCCGGCTACAACGTGATCGGCATGAAGGCGGAGGACGCGCCGGACATCGCGCTGGTATAGGGGACCGCCAACCGGGCGCCGCGGTGGATTTCGGATGGTTAAGTCTTGTCCTGTTCGGACTGAAGGTTGACCCGTTCGTGTCGAGCGTAGTCGAGACACCGTCTCAGGCTGGTCTTTCGACTTCGTTCGGGACGACCGGGTGTCAACACCTGAGTAGGACACGCCCTAGCTCGATCTGACCTGGGCTGCTCACCGCCGCCGCCCACCCATCCGCATCTTGCTTTCCTTGCCGTAGCGGGTCTTGCGCGTGCCGGGCTTGCCCTCGTTGGACCGGCCCATCAGCGGCGCCTTCTGCTGCTCCGGCGGTAGGCCCAGCTCGTCGGCCTCCAGCTGGCGGATCTCGTCGCGCAGGCGGCCGGCGGTTTCGAACTCCAGATCGGACGCGGCCTTGCGCATCTGCTTCTCCAGGTCCTCGATGTACGCGCGCAGGTTGTGGCCGACCATGTGCGGCCGTTCCTCGTCGATCTCGACGGTGACCTGATCCTTGCTGGCGACGTGCGCGATGATGTCGCCGATGTTGCGGCGGATCGTGGTCGGCGTGATGTCGTGCTCGACGTTATATTCCTGCTGCTTCTCGCGGCGGCGTGCCGTCTCGTTCATCGCGCGCTCCATCGAGCCGGTGATCCGGTCGGCGTAGAGGATGACGCGCCCGTCGACGTTGCGCGCGGCGCGGCCGATCGTCTGGATCAGCGAGGTCTCCGAGCGCAGGAACCCCTCCTTGTCCGCGTCCATGATGCACACCAGCCCGCATTCGGGGATGTCGAGTCCCTCGCGCAGCAGGTTGATGCCGACCAGCACGTCGTACACGCCCAGCCGCAGGTCGCGGATCAGCTCGATCCGCTCCAGCGTCTCCACGTCGGAATGCATGTAGCGGACCTTGATTCCGGCCTCGTGCATGTATTCGGTCAGATCCTCCGCCATCCGCTTGGTCAGCGTGGTGACGAGCGTGCGATAGCCCTGCTCGGTCGCCTTGCGGCATTCGACGATACAGTCCTGCACCTGTTCCTCGACCGGCTTGATCTCGACGGGCGGGTCGATCAGCCCGGTGGGGCGGATCACCTGTTCGGCGAAGACGCCGCCGGTCTGGTCCATCTCCCAATGGCCCGGCGTCGCCGAGACGCTGATCGTCTGCGGGCGCATCGCGTCCCATTCGTTGAAGCGCAGCGGGCGGTTGTCGATGCACGACGGCAGGCGGAAGCCGTATTCCGCCAGCGTGATCTTGCGGCGGTGGTCGCCGCGCGCCATCCCGCCGACCTGCGGCACGGTGACGTGGCTCTCGTCGACGAACAGCAGCGCGTTTTCGGGCAGGTATTCGAACAGCGTCGGCGGCGGCTCGCCGGGTAGGCGGCCGGTAAGGAAGCGGCTGTAGTTCTCGATGCCGTTGCACGATCCGGTGGCGGCGATCATCTCCAGATCGAAATTGGTACGTTGCTCCAGCCGCTGATGCTCGATCAGCTTGCCCTCCGCTTCCAGCTCCTTGAGCCGCTCGGTCATCTCGTGGCGGATCGCCTCCGTCGCCTGTTTCATCGTCGGGCCGGGGGTGACGTAATGGCTGTTGGCATAGACCCGCACCGAGTTGAGCGTGGCGATCTTCTTGCCGGTGAGCGGATCGAACTCGGTGATGCTCTCGATGTCGTCGCCGAAGAACGACACGCGCCAGGCGGCGTCCTCGTAATGCGACGGGAAGATTTCGAGATTGTCGCCCTTCACGCGGAAGTTGCCGCGCGCGAAGCCCGCGTCGTTGCGCTTGTACTGGAGCGCGACCAGCTTGCGCACGATCTCGCGCTGGTCGACCGACTGGCCCTTTTTGAGGTCGAAGATCATCGCGCTATAGGTTTCGACCGAGCCGATGCCGTAGATGCACGACACCGACGCGACGATGATGACGTCGTCGCGCTCCAGCAGCGAGCGGGTGGCCGAATGGCGCATCCGGTCAATGCCCTCGTTCACCGAGGACTCCTTCTCGATATAGGTGTCGGAACGCGGGACATAGGCTTCGGGCTGGTAGTAATCGTAATAGCTGACGAAATATTCGACCGCGTTCTCGGGAAAGAACGACTTGAACTCGCCATAGAGCTGCGCCGCCAGGATCTTGTTGGGGGCGAGGATCAGCGCGGGGCGCTGCAGCTCCTCGATCACCTTGGCCATGGTGAAGGTCTTGCCCGAGCCGGTGACGCCGAGCAGCACCTGGTCCTTGTCGCCGGCGCGCGCGGAGGCGGTCAGCTCGGCGATCGCGGTCGGCTGGTCGCCCGACGGAGTATATTCGGTGACGAGCCTGAAGGCCTTGCCGCCCTCCACCTTGGGCGGGCGCTGGGGCCGGTGCGGCACGAACTCGGCCCCGGTCTCCGGCTCGGCGAGGCTGGTGCGGATGGCAATGGACATGGATGGAATATGGGGCAGGAGCGGGTGGGGTGCAACGAAGCGGGAACGCGGGGGACGCGGTCAGGCAGGCGGCTTGAGGTGGAAGATGTCGTCGCCCGTGAGCGGCGGGTATTTCACCGGCTTGTCGCCAAAGCGGGTGTGGAGGATGCGATCTAGACGATCATCCGAGTCCTCGTCCGAGTGCTCTAGGTCATCGAAGTCGAACTTGGCCTCGAATCTGCCGTTGCTGATCGTGTACTGCATGGCGATCCATCGCTTGTCCTTCGGTTCCAAGCACCAGGCATCCATGATCAGGTCGGGTAATTCGTTGCTCCCCCAATAATATTTGAGGTAGGCGCCCTCATCCTTGAACAGGCTTGGCTCCACCCACCCGTCGCCGATCTCCACGTACAGAAAGATGCCGTCTGGTTCGCCGCCGATACTCTGGTGAGCGTCAGCGCCAATTGCGTTCATGGCGGGTCCGAGTAGCTCGAGCTTATCGACGCTCATATCATTTCCTCCCGGCCGGTTGTTGAAATCCTGCGCCTCGCGCGTCCATTGGTCGTCGTGGTGACCTCAAGGCGATCCGGACATCTTGATGAGCCCGGGTAGGATGCCTTGATCTGGACGGACACATGCTTCCCCGCGTGAAGACTGCTCGCCTACTTATCCTCCATGACCCGGTATGCACCCCGATTGAAGTTGGCGTCTTGCGCGAAGTGGTTGATCTTGTCGCTTGGGCCATTGAACCGGGCGGCGATGAAGTGGCCACCATCATCAGTGCGCAGGCGATCAGGCTTGCTGGCCTCGCGCTGGTTGGTCTTCGAGCGGGTCGCGTCGGCAAGGGTCAGGTTTCCTGAAGAGACGGCGTTCGAGTCATAGTAGGCCGCGTGACGAATCGGCTGGTCAGGCGCGCGGGGTCGGGCGATGCTGGCGGTTAGGTCGCGAGGTTGCGGCCGCGCGAGGGAGGAACCGATGAAGCGAGCCCTGATCGTCCCGCTGGCGGTGCTGGCCGCGTGCCAGCACAAGAACAGCGTCACCGCCGACAACGCGTCGACCGGCGAGGTCGCGGCCAAGGTGGCGGCGGCGGGCGGGGGGCCGATCGCGCTGGCGCCCGGCCATTACGACATGACCTATGCGGTGACCAAGGTCGACATGCCCGGCATGCCGCCGGCGGTGGCGCAGAGCATCAAGGGGTCGCTGGGCAAGGGCATGACGGCCCCGATCTGCGTGACGGAGGCCGATGCCAAGAAGCCGGCCGCGTCGATCTTCGCGGGCGCGAACAGCAAGGCCTGCACCTACGATCACTTCGCGATGGCGACGGGCAGCATCGACGCGACGATGACGTGCCAGGCGGGCCCGGCGACCGCGACCTCGACGATCAAGGGCTCGTTCACCGGCGACGGCTTCCACATGGACGTGGGCACGATCACCAAGGGCCCGGCCGGCCAGCCGATGGGGGCGATGACGATGGCGGCGACGATCGACGCGCACCGGACGGGGGCGTGCACGGGCAGCGAGCGCCACGGGGCCTAGCCGCGCGGCACCCCGCGCGGTAGCAGGCGGCGATGACCGCGCCGCTCCGCCTCCGCCTCGATGGCCGGGCGCTCGCCGACAATTGGCGGGCGCTGGACCGGCTGAGCGGGCCAGCGCAATGTGGCGCGGCGGTGAAGGCGAACGCCTATGGGCTCGGCATCGGGCCGGTGCTGGCGCGGCTGGCAACGGCGGGGTGCCGGCAATTCTATGTCGCCACCTGGGCCGAGGCGGAGGCGGCGTCGCTGTTCGGGCTCTCGCTGTCGGTGTTCCACGGGGTGCGCGACGAGGACCTGCCCGCCGCGCTCGCCGGCGTCGCGCGGCCGGTGCTCAACACGGCGGCGCAGGTCGCG
>NZ_CAHJWX010000105.1 GCF_903643065.1 Sphingomonas bacterium
TCGCGGTCCGCGTCGACGGCGCGGCGACGCCGGTGCAGGCGATCGCGGTCGCCAGCGGCCGCGCGATGCTGCCGGGTTATGAGCCGGGCTCGGGCCAGTCGTTGCCGGCCCGCTAACGACGCGACGGAAAAACCGCTTAAACTTGGCCGCGCGCCGCCGTTTGATGGGCTGACGGGCGTGAACGGGGATGCGGGTCATGATGGACGCGGTAGGGACGAAAGGAGCGGTGGACCGGGCGGTGGCGCGCGTGCTCGCCGCGACGGCCGTGACGCCGACGCCGGCGGCGACCAGCTCCGCCAGCACGCCCGCCGATGTGGCGCAGCTGGGCGGCGTCTCGGCGCAGCTTGCCGCCGACGCGCCGGTCGATGCCGACCGGGTGCAGCAGATCAAGAAGGCGATCGCCAACGGCACCTTCCCCATCCTGCCCGCGACGGTGGCCGACCGGCTGCTGGCGGTGCGGTACGAGTGGATGACCGATGACCAGGCGTGACGCGCTGGTGCGCGTGATCGACGCGCTGCATGCCGAGATCGCCGCGCTGAAGGCCAACGACGTCGTCGGCCTGGAGCGGGCCACCGCCGACAAGCTCGGCTGGCTCGACCAGATCGCGGCGCTCGGCACCGGGCCGGCGGGGCCGGACCTGCGCGAGCTGGCGGACGAGGCGACCCGGCTCAACGAGACCTGCCGCATCTACGTCAACCTGATGGCGGCAAATGTCCGCCGCCGCCTGCAAACGCTGACCGGCGAGGCGGGCGGCGGCTACCGGCCGATGCTGGCGCGGGCGTACGCCTAGCCCAAGGGCGCCGTCATCCTGAACTTGTTTCAGGGTCCATGCGCGACGGCTCGCACGATGACGATCGCTCGTCCAGGGTCGGACGATCACGCATGGATGCTGAAACAAATTCAGGGTGACGCCAGGCGAGTTGGCATGGTCCTTGCTGATGTTCGGGCATGACGATCGTCAGCCCCGTCGCGGCCGCCCGCGTCCAATCCGCGATCGCAAGCGCCGCCAGCCGCACGGGTGTCGATTTCGGCTATTTGCTGGGCCAGGCCAGGCTGGAAAGCGGGCTCAACGCATCGGCCAAGGCGGGCACCTCGTCCGCGTCGGGCCTGTACCAGTTCATCGAGCAGAGCTGGCTCGCGGTGGTCAAGAAACATGGCGCCGACCATGGCCTCGGCTGGGCGGCGAACAGCATCGAGCGGTCCGCGTCGGGCAAGCTCACCGTCGGCGATCCCGCGACGCGTCAGGCGATCCTGGGCCTGCGCAACGATCCGGAGGCGTCGAGTCTGATGGCCGCCGCCTATGCCGGCGACAACAAGGCCTCGCTGGAGACCAGCCTGGGTCGCGCGGCGACCGGCACCGACCTGTACATGGCGCATTTCCTGGGCCTCGCCGGCGCGCGCCGTTTCCTGCAGACGATGGCCGCCAACCCGCAGGCGAGCGGCGCCGCGCTGTTCCCGCAGGCCGCCGCCGCCAACCGCAACGTCTTCTTCGACGGCGACGGGCAGGCGCGCTCGCTCCAGGACATCTACCAGCACTTCGCCGGCAAGCTGAGCAGCGCGGGCGCGGCGGTGCCGTCCGCCTATAGCTACGGCACGCAGGCACTCGATCTCGACGGCGCCACCGTCGTCACCGGCGCGAACGAGAACGCGACGGAGGCGATGAGCTGGGCGCGATCGACGCTGGGCCGGCTGGGCGGGCGCGACGGCGGCAGCCTGCTCCGCCCGACACCCGACACCGCGCGGCTTGCCTATCTGATGCTCGCCCAACTGGGAACGTCCTAGATGACCCGCTTCCTCGCCACCGCGCGCGGCGCGGCGCTGCCGCTCGCGATCCTGCTGCTGGTCGTGGTGATGATGGTCCCCATCCCCAAGCAGCTGCTGGACCTGTTCTTCATCGCCAACATCGCGATCAGCCTCGCCGTGCTGATGGTCGCGCTCAATGCGCGCAAGCCGCTCGACTTCTCCGCCTTTCCCACCGTGCTGCTGTTCGCGACGCTGTTCCGGCTCGGCCTCAACGTCGCCTCGACCCGGGTCGTGCTGGTCCATGGGCATGAGGGCGAGGGCGCGGCGGGGCATGTGATCGAGGCGTTCGGGACGTTCCTGATCGGCGGCGACTATGTCGTCGGCCTGTTCGTGTTCGCGATCCTGATGATCATCAACCTGATCGTCGTCACCAAGGGCGCTGGTCGCGTCTCCGAAGTGTCGGCGCGGTTCACGCTGGACGCGCTGCCCGGCAAGCAGATGGCGATCGACGCCGATCTCAACGCCGGCCTGATCACGCCGGACGAGGCCAAGGCGCGGCGCGTGGAGGTGGCGACGGAAGCCGATTTCTACGGCTCGATGGACGGCTCGTCGAAGTTCGTGAAGGGCGACGCGGTCGCGGCGCTGCTGATCCTGGCGGCCAACGTGGTCGGCGGGCTGATCCTGGGCCCGGTGTCGCACGGCATGGGGATCGCCGACGCCGCGCGCACCTATATCCTGCTCGCGATCGGCGACGCGCTGGTGGCGCAGCTGCCAAGCCTGATGCTGTCGATCGCCGCCGCCGCGATCGTGACGCGCGTCGCGTCGGACAAGGACCTGGCGGGGCAGATCGGGACTCAGTTCGGCTCGTCGCGCACCTGGACCCCGGTCGCCGGCATCCTGGCGCTGCTGGGGCTGCTGCCGGGCATGCCGCACGTCGTGATCCTGTCGGCCGCCGTCGTCGCTGGCTTCGCCGCGTGGAAGCTGCGGCAGATCGAGCGCCGGCCGGCGATCGCCGCCGCGCCGGTCGCCGAGCCGGTCGATCCGTCGCGGATCGGCTGGGACGAGGTGACGGACGCGATGCAGGTCAACCTCGACATCGGCTACGGCCTGGTGCCGCTGGTCGACCAACGGCGCGGCGGGCCGCTGATGGGGCGGATCACGGGCGTGCGGCGCCAGCTGTCCAAGGAGCTGGGCTTCGTCGTCCCGCAGGCGCGGGTGCGCGACGACATCAATCTCGCGCCCTACACCTATCGCATCCTCGTCAATGGCGTCTGCGTCGGCGAGGATCAGGTCAGTCCCGACGAGATGCTGGCGCTCGACACCGGCCAGGCGTTCGGCAGCCTGCCGGGCAAGAAGAGCAAGGACCCCACGTTCGGCCTCGACGCGACCTGGATCGGCAAGGCGGACGCGGACGCGGCGACGGGCGCGGGCTATCTGGTGGTCGATCCGGGCACGGTGATCGCGACGCACCTCAACCACGCGCTGGGCGCGCACGCGGCCGAGCTGCTGGGGCCGGACGAGGTGCAGCAGCTGCTCGACGGGCTGAAGGAAAAGGCGGGTCAGCTGGTCGCGTCGCTGACCCCGCAACCGCTGTCGCTCACCGCGCTGACGCAGGTGCTCAAGGCGTTGCTGGCCGAGAACATCCCGCTCAAGGAGTTCCGCCGCATCGCCACCGCGATCGCCGCCGCCGCCACCCGGACGCAGGACCCCGAGGACCTGCTGGAGCTGGTCCGGCCGCAGCTGGGATCGCTGATCATCCAGAAGCTGTGCGGGATGCGCGAACCGCTGCGCGTGATGACGCTGGAGGGGCAATTGGAAGGCATTCTCGGCCAGGCGATGCGCGCCGATGGCGGGCGCCGCCATGTGATCGAACCCGATCTGGGCCGCCGCATCGTCGACGCGCTGCAACGCGCGGCGCAGCCGCTGGTCGCGGAAGCCAAGCCCTTCGCGCTGGTGGTTCAGCCCGCCGTGCGCGTCGCGATCCGCAAGCTGGTGCGCACCTGCCTGCCCGACACGCCGGTACTGTCGTTCTTCGAGGTGCCCGAGGAAAAGGCGGTGGAGGTGGTCGCGGTGATCGGCGCGGCCGGAATGCTGCCGGCATGAGCGCGCTGCCGAACCGCGCCGCGTTCGCCGACGCCGCGCCGCTCACCTATCGGCCGAACCCCGGCGCCGACGCGCTGGTGCGCCAGCACCTGCCGCTGGTGCGCAAGCTCGCCTGGCACGTCCATGGCCAGATGAGCACGCTCGTCGACGTCGAGGACCTGGTGCAGGTCGGGTTGGTCGCGCTGGTCGAGGCCGTCGGGGCAGCACCCGAGCAGGGGCCGGCGTTCCGCGCCTATCTGACCACCCGCCTGCGCGGCGCGATGATCGACGAGCTGCGCCGTCAGGCGACGACGACGCGCGGCGCGATGCGCCGGCGGCGCGACTATACGCGGGCGGTCGCCGCCCTCACTCAAGCGACGGGCCGTGCCCCGGAGGATATCATGATCGCGAGCCATCTGGGCGTCAGCGTGGACAAGCTGCGCGCCGACTATCTGTCCGCCGACGCGGTCCGCTTCGAGGCGATCGACGACGTCTATGCCGACGATCTGCCTTGGTTCGCCGACGACGCGCCCGACGCGTTCGACCAGCTCGCGGCGCACGAGCAGCGCGCGCGGCTGACGGTGGCGGTGGCGGCGCTCCCCGAACGCGAGGCGCTGGTGATCCAGCTCTATTATGCCGAGGAACTCAACCTGGAGGAGATCGGCGAGGTGCTGGGCGTCGGCGCCGCGCGCGTCTGCCAGCTCAAGGCGGCGGCGCACGGCCGGTTGAGGAAGGCGATGCGGGCGGGCTGATCCGCCACCGATCGGTCACCGACCGGTCATCAGGTTGCCGCCAAGGCGTCACGTGGCGAGCATAGCGTTACGGAACGCTAATCACGGTGACGCAGGCATCATGAACAAGATCACCTCACGCTCAAGTGGCGCTGCTCCCGGTCGGGAGCAGCGCCACTTGGGCGGTCCCGATTCTGGATGTCTACGACGTGCAGGCGTACAAGGGGACGGAGCTGGTCCTGAGCGGCAGCTTCTCCGTGGTCCACGACGATCCGGCGACGGTGTCGGTCTATGCGCAGACGGCGACGCTGGTGTCGGCCAAGCTGAGGCTCGGGTCCACCACCTTCGCCGCCGCCAATGCCGGGCTGTTCAGGAACACGTCGCCCTACACGTACAACGACCGGGACCCGTACCAGCTGTACGGCATCGTCGGCGACGGGCTGGGGCGGGGCACGGGCGTCGGCGGGGCGACCGACGATTTCAGCCTGTCCTTCAATCCATAGGCGGGCACCGTGGCGAGCCTCCTCTACGCGCGGGCCATGCCGGAGATCGGCGGCACCTTCGCGGATCGGGTCATCCTGACCTTCGCGGCGGCGGCAGTGCCCGAGCCGGCGAGCTGGGGCATGGCGATGCTGGGCTTTGGCCTGGCCGGCGCGGCGCTGCGTCACCGGACCCGCCGCGCCACGATGGCGGCATGACCCGATTCTCGCCGGCAGCCCACGCGAAAACCCCGGCCCGTCTCGCGACGGACCGGGGTTCCCCGCTCCCTGATCGAGGGAGCCGGCGCCGTCACCCGTTTGGGGGCGGTGCCGGCGCCGAGCCGGTTACTGGAGCAGCTTGAGCACGCCCTGCTGCGACTGGTTCGCCTGGGCGAGCATCGCGGTGGATGCCTGCGTCAGGATCTGCGCCTTGGCGAGGTTGGCGGTCTCGGCCGAGAAGTCCGCGTCCTCGATGCGGCTGCGCGCGTCCGTGAGGTTGGTGACATTGGAGGTCAGGTTGTTGACCACCGACTGGAAGCGGCTCTCCGCCGCGCCCAGTTTGGCGCGCGCCGTGTTGATCGTGTCCAGCGCGCTGGACACGGTATCGAGCGCGGTGTTGGCGTTGGCCACCGTGTCGACCTTCGTGGTCTTGGTCGAATCGGTGATCGTGGCGAGGCTCAGATCGACCGTGTCGCCGTTGTTGGCGCCGGTCTGGATCTTGATCGTGCCCGACGTGCCGGCCGAGCCGTCGAACAGCTTGACGCCGTTGAACTGCGAGTTGGTCAGGATGTCGGTGATCTGCGCCGTCAGCGCGGTGACTTCCGCGTTGAGGTTGCCGCGGTCGTTGGTGTCGGAATAGGTGCCCGACGCCGACTGGACCGCCAGCTCGCGGATGCGCTGCAGCATGTTGGTGACCTCGCCCAGCGCGCCCTCCGCGGTCTGCGCCAGGCTGACGCCGTCATTGGCGTTGCGGATCGCCTGGTTCATGCCCTTGATCTGCGAGGTCATCGACGACGAGATGGCGAGGCCGGCGGCATCGTCCTTGGCGGTGTTGATGCGCTTGCCGGTCGACAGGCGCTCCATCGCGGTCGCCAGCTGCATGTTGGCGCTGTTGGACGCGTTCGCCGCGCGCAGCGACGCGGTGTTGGTTCCGATCACGGTCATTGGGAAACTCCTCTATGGTGTTCGCAGCTCCCGCCGCCCCCAGAACGGAAGGCTTCAGCCACGCAGAGGAGATAACGGCCGGGATCGGCGGTGCTTTAGCGCAAATATGATCGGCCCTCGCGCGCGCGGACCCGTGCACGGAAGGAGAGGCAGCGGGCTCGGCATTTAACCCCCTCTTTACTAGCGGTGCCGCATTCGGGGCCGACCAGAGAGGCCTGCCCGATGCGTTCGATCTTTCCTTCCGCCGCCATTCTCGCCCGCCGGTTCGCGTTGCTGTCGTCGCTGCGCGCGCAAGGCTTTGGCCTGGGCTCGCTCGGCGCCGGGGCGCCCAAGGCGGGGGACTTGTTCCTAGTTGCCGATGGCGAGGCCGCGCCGCTGGCGGCGCGCACCGTGATCGTCGGCGAGGAGGGCCGCCTGGTGTGCCCGTCGCGCGATGGCGCCCCGGCGCGGATCGCGTTCGGGCCG
>NZ_CAHJWX010000106.1 GCF_903643065.1 Sphingomonas bacterium
CCAGCGCCAGCCGAGCATTGACCCAGCGCCGCCAGCGGCCGTCCGCATCCGCTTCACGTTCGAGGGTATTGACGGATTTGGCGAGCGCCGCGTCGGGCTCCGGCGTCGCGCCGACGCACCAGCCCTCGAAGATCACGACGTCGATGCGCCGCTCCACCCGCTCCCAGGCCGATCGGTCGACGCGGGTGTCGCGTGCCTTGTCGAAGCGCGGGAGCGCTGTTCGACGTCCGCTGGCCAAAGCGTCAAGCACGGCATGGCCCAACGCCACGTCGTGTGTCCCGGGCACGCCGCGCGTTAGGAGCAGCGGATGTATGGTTTTCGCGAGATGCGTGCGTTCCTCGCGCGTGAGATACAGGTCATCGAGCGACAGGGTCACGGCGGCGAGACCGTGCGCCGCCAGGCGCGCGACGAGCAGCGCACTCACGGTGGATTTGCCGCTGCCCTGGGCGCCGCACAACCCGAGTACGAGCGGCTGGCCTTGCATCGACCCAAGTCGCTCCAATACCCCCGCTTCCAGCGACGTGGCCACGTCAGGAGACACGATCGAGCACCTCGCCGGTCGCCACGAATTGTTCGATGTTGGCGAAAACGCGCATCCCCATGGCAATACGTGTATCCAGCGTCGCGCTGCCGAGATGCGGCAGCAGCACGACGTTGTCGAGCGCGAGCAGTGCCGGATCAACCGTCGGTTCGCGTTCGAATACATCCAGCCCGGCTGCGGCGATCCGGCCGGACGCGAGCGCGGCGGCAAGATCGCGCTCGTTTACGACCGTTCCGCGTGCGGTGTTTACGAGAATGGCGCTCGGCTTCATCCGCGCCAGCAGCCGAGCATCGACCAAATGGCGCGTCTCGTGGCCCCCGCGGCAATGCAGCGAGATCACATCCGCCTGCGTCGCCAGCTCGTCCAACGATCCAACGAACGCAGCATCATACTCTCGCTCGACCGCTGCCGCCGCGCGGTGCGGCGCATGGTAGGCGATCCGCATGCCGAGCGCGCGCGCGCGCGCCGCCGTGGCCCGACCGATCCGCCCGAAGCCGATCAACCCGAGCAGCTTTCCGGTCACTCCCTGGCCGAGCAGGTGGGTCGGCCTCCAGCCAGCCCATAGGCCGGCGCGAAGCTCGCGTTCGCCCTCGCCCGCGCGCCGGCTCGCCATCAGGATAAGCAGCACCGCGAGTTCGGCGGTCGCGTCGGTCAGCACGTCGGGCGTATTGGAGACCAGGATATTGGCGGCGCGCGCGGCATCGAGGTCGATATGGTCGACGCCTGCGCCATAGTTGGCGATGAGCTTCACGGTAGCGCCAGGGGTGGCGATCAGTTCGCGGTCGATCGTGTCCGAGACGGTGGGGCAAAGGATGTCCGCGGTCAGCATCGCCCGGACCAGCGCAAGGCGGTCAAGTTTGAGATCGGGTTCGTTCAGTGTGACGAGATGGTTTGCAGCCAGCGCCTGCTCGACGTCGGCCGGCCAGCGGCGTGTGACGAAGAGGCGCATCGCGCGCTCAGCCGACGGGCGCATGGTCGAAGCCGTGCGCGTGCATCCAATGGCGGATATGTCGGATCGCTTCCGCGCCCAGCTCCGGCTGGCCCTGATAGTAATGCGTCGCGCCCTTGATCTCGGCGAACAGTTTGTCGTCATGCGGGACTGCATCGAACAGCCGGTGGGCATGGCTGGGCGCGCATGCATCGTCGGCGCTATTGTTGATGACGAGCACCGGCACGGACACCAGCGCGGCGTTCTTCGGTCCGTCGCCGCGCGCGTCATCGATGCTCCATTGGGAAAGCCAACTCCGCAACGACGAATAGCGCGCGAAGCCGATCGGGCTCATGTTCACGACCTGCGGATCGCCCATGTAGCACCAGTTGGGGCGGCGATCGTTCGCATCGACCGCAGGGTCCAGCCAACGCGGATCGGCCATCGTGCCGTGCGTGACGAACCCGAACTCCTCGCGCTCGCGGCCCGCGCTTTTGAGGCTTCCAAGCTTTGCCTTGACCCAAGCGGTGATACGCCGGTTGCGGGCGCGCTGCTCGGCGCGATAGGCTGCAAGGAAGTCGGGGCCATAGGGCGGCGTGATCTGGTCACCATACAGATCTAGCGACCCGTTCCGAACATCGGGATTGGCTTCGTCGCGGATCGACGCGTCGAGCGCATCGGTGAGAATCTCATGGCGAGAGACATGCGCGGCGACAAAGGCGATGCCGTCCGCCGGGATCAGCTTCGCGACCGCGAGGTCGATCGGATCGCCGGCGGGAGTCGCGGTGATCGTCGGATGCTCGGCCTGCGCTTGGTAAAAGGCCGATAGCGAGCCGCCCCCGCTCCAGCCGAGCAGCACGACCTTCGCGTAACCCAGCTTCTCCCTAGCATAGCGCACCGCCGCGCCGAGATCGACCACCACCTTTTCCATGATGAGCGCATAATCGGCACCGCGATAACGGCTGTCGCACGCCAGCACATGCACGCCGTTCTCCGCGAACCAGCGCATGATCGGCAGCCCCGCCGTACCGCCGATGGGATGCATCGTCACCAGGATCGTGTCGGAGGGCGTCTCCGGCAGCAGCAGCGTCGCCTGCAACGCGATCAGGCCGACGCTGCCGCCATAGGTGTCCTTGAAGGTGGACTCGTCCTTGAACACGATGGCGACCGGCCGGCGAGTGAAAGGCGTCGGGGCAGGCATCCGCTGCCTCTACGCAGCGCCAACTCACCAGTCAATTCGCAATATGGATCGTTTGATCAGCCAACACGAACGGAGAGGCCGTTCAATATGACATCAACGACGAGGTCCGCCTGCATTTCGATCACCTCCTGCGCGAACGGGTCGCTGTCCAGCAGCATCTGCGCGATCGATCCTAGATTGAAGAGCGTCGCCGCCGCGCCGTGGACGAGCAGCGTCAGCATCGGCGCCGGATAGCACTTAAGCAGGCCGCTTTTCGCGCCTTCGGCGAACAGCGCCTCGAACGTGGCGTAATTGGGCCGGGCGAGTTCCTGAAACAGCCACACCATGCGATCGCTGCTGCTCGATCCCTCGCGGTTGATGACGCGGCCAAGTTCCGGGTGACGCGCGGAGGTGAGGACGAAGCTGCGCAACAGCACGCGCAGCCGCGACACCGCGTCCAGATCCTTGTACATCGCACCGTCGAACGTCGGCTTGATCGAGACGGTGCGGAATAGATCGCGCATGGCGGCGCGCCAAAGTTCGTCTTTCGTGCCGAAGTGGTAAAGCACCACTGACTGCGAACTTCCTGCCTGTTGCGCGACATCCGAAGTAGAGACTGCGTCGAAGCCCTTGTTGGCGAAAAGGTCGAGCGCCGCGGCGAGGATGCGTTCTTTGCCTTGACCACGCCGCCGCGCCGGCGCCTTTTCGACGCTCTTGCCGACTTTCGCAGGCGCGGGCGACGAGGTCTTACGCGTTCTCGGCTTCGCCGGCGGGGTGCCACTGTCGGGGGGCGTCGTCTTCGTTCGTGCCATCACGGTCCGTCGCTTCGGTTGGCGCATTCGACGCCAGGCCGGGCAGCAGCTATCGCGCGTGCGGCAATGCCTTGCAAGCGAGAGGAACAGGCTCAGCGCTCGGCCAGCATCCTCCGCGCGACGTTGCGTCCGGCAGCCATCGCCGGAGCGTTGGTGTTGCCCGATGGCAGGTCGGGAAAGAGCGATGTATCGACCACGCGCAAGCCCTCGACGCCGCGCACGCGCCCCGCCGGATCGGTAACCGCAGCGTCGTCGCTCCCCATCCGGCAGGTGCCCGAGACGTGGAAGGCGGTGCCGCCGCGGGCGTACAGGTCGTCGAGGATGTCATCGTCGGACTGCACCGCTGGGCCGGGGGCCAGCTCTGTCCGTACAATCCCGGCGAGCGCCGGCTGCGCGACGATGTGCCGGATCGCGCGGACCATACCGACCGATGCCGTGCGGTCTTCCTCTTCCGCCAGGTAGTTGGCGTCGATGTAGGGCGGAGCCGCCGGGTCGGGCGAACTGATGACGATCTCGCCGCGCGATCGCGGATGCATGAAATAGCCGCCGATGGTAAATCCCGGTTCGGCCTCCAGAGCCAGGCCTTTAGGACCCTCCGCGAGCGAATACAGCCCGACACCTATCTGGCAGTCAGGCCGGGGGAGGCCGTCGCGTGACCGGATATATCCAACCAACTCCTGCGCCGCGTGGCTCATTGGTCCGGCGCCGGTGAACAGGTATCGCAGCACGTTGCGCAACAGCCGCAAACCGACGAATTCCCGATTGAGCCCGCCGTCGTTCACACGGAATTTCGTTTGGAGATAGAGGTGTTCGCGGAGGTTCTGCCCGACCTGCGGCTGATCGTGCATCACGTCGATACCTAAATCACGAAGTCGCTTCCCCGGTCCGATCCCCGAGAGCTGGAGCAGCTTGGGAGATTCAAGCGCCCCGGCACACAGGATCACCTCACGCCTCGCGCGGTTCACGCGGACGCCGTGCTTGTCGCGAACTTCCACGCCGACTGCTGTCCGTCCGTCGAACACGATCCGTAGGACCTCGGTATCGCTCGCGACCGTCAGGTTCGGGCGCTTCATCGCCGGGCGCAGAAATGCTTTCGCAGCGCTCTGCCGCTTGCCACGCCAGATCGTGCGAGCCTGATAGGCGATGCCGCCCTCGGGCGCGGCGTTCGTGTCGTCCACACGCGGCGTGCCTGCCTGCGCCGCCGCCTTGATCACCGCCTCGCACAAAGCGCCGCCGGCCGCATCGGTTGGGTGGCCGCTGACGCGCAGCGGGCCGCCGGCACCGCGCTCGTCGGTTTCACCGAGGTCATGGTCCTCGATCGCCTTGAAGTGCCGCACCATGTCCGACCAGCCCCAACCAGGACAGCCGAGTGCTGCCCAGCGGTCGTAATCCGCGGGGAAGCCGCGAGCATAGATCATGCCGTTGATGCTGCTCGATCCACCGATCACCCGTCCCTTCATCCAGCGTTCGGTGCCGCGATTGCCGCCGCGCCGGACGTCATAGTCGCGCACGTACCGGCTGCCGGGTTCGAGAAGCTTCGCGAGACCGCGCGGCATGTCGACCAGGAAGCTGCGATCGCTGCCACCGCCCTCGATCAGCAGAACCGTACGTTTCGGGTCCGACGTCAGTTCCGCCGCGAGCACGCATCCCGAGGAGCCCGCCCCGACGATGATGTAATCGGGAACGGCGTTAAAATCCGACATCCTTACCACTCCACCTCATTGACAGGTCTGCTAGATATCAAACTACGTTGACTATCAACACGCCGTGTGGCTGGACCGTATGAGATGGCAGGCATTCCTACGACGCTGCGGTGCTTCGTGACGAGCGCTGGGATGACATTGGCCGCCGACGAATGCGCCGGCGGCCGTTCGCTCCCAGTGATCCTGTTGCACGGCGGCGGTCAGACGCGGCATAGCTGGGCGGGCACGCTCGACGCGCTGGCAGCCGCCGGCTTCTATGTCGTCAGCCTCGACCTGCGCGGACATGGCGACAGCGGCTGGGCGACCGACGGGGCCTATGGGCTTGATGCGCATCTATCCGATCTACGCGCGGTGATCGACGAGCTCGGCGGCCGCGCCGTGGTGGTTGGCGCGTCACTAGGCGGATTGACGGGCCTGCTCGCGGCGGGAGAAGACGACGACGAACGCGTTGCCGCGCTTGTAATGGTCGACGTCGTTCCCGCGATCGAATTGGAGGGCGCAAAGGAGATCCGCGCCTTCATGACCGCGCGCCCGGACGGCTTCGGATCGGTCGAAGAAGCGGCCGAGGTCGTCGCCGCCTACCTGCCGCATCGACCTCGCCCGAGTAGTGCCGACGGACTGATGAAGAACCTGCGGCAGCGTCCCGATGGCCGCCTGCACTGGCATTGGGATCCAGCAATGTTCGGAGCGCCGACCAGCGGCGTCGTGACCGCGTTTCGTGAGCGTGCCGAGGCTGCGGCGCGCCGGGTAGAAGTGCCGACCCTCCTGGTCCGTGGAGGCATGAGTCGCGTTGTCAGCGGCGCCGGAGTCCGGGCGTTCCTCGATCTCGTGACCCACGCCGAGTATGTCAACGTGGCGGATGCGGGCCACATGGTGGCGGGTGACCGCAACGACGCGTTTACACGCCCTTTACTCGCCTTCCTGACGCGCGTGATCGCACGGATCGGCAATGAGTCGTCTTCCGCCCCGAACAAGGATTGATCATGGCCGCACTCGACGTCCCCGAACCTGCGTTCATGCTCGACGAGGAGATCGTCATGTTCCGCGACTCTGTCGGACGTTTCCTCGACCAGCATGCGCCGCCGGCGCGCGTGGCGGGATGGCGCGCGGCGGGTCAGGTCGAGCGGACCTTCTGGAACGAAGCGGGCGAAGCGGGTTTGCTCGGCGTCAGCGTGCCCGAGGAATATGGCGGGGCGGGCGGGGATTTCCGGCACGATCTGGTGCTGGTCGATCAGGTGGCGCGTAAGAGGATCGAGGGTTTCGCGATCAGCCTGCACAACGTGATCGTCACGCCCTATATCCAGCTCCACGGCACCGAGGAGCAGAAGCGGCGCTGGCTGCCCAAGCTCGCCAGTGGCGCGCGCGTCGCCGCGATCGCGATGAGCGAGCCGGGCGCCGGCTCCGACCTTCAGTCGATCCGCACGACGGCGCTCAAGGACGGCAACGGCTATCGCATCAA
>NZ_CAHJWX010000107.1 GCF_903643065.1 Sphingomonas bacterium
CCCACCGTCTTCTTCTCCGCCGTCGCCCTCGCTGCCACCGTCATATTCTGGCTGTGATCAACGAGTCCTGAGCCTAGGTCCGGTGCACATTCAGGGCCTGCACAAGCAGCGCCCCTCTGCTGCCGATAGCAGCAGCGTCGCGCACCAGGCCATTCTCCGCGCGCAAGTGCGCCACCAGCTACTGCTTCAATGACACGATCTATGGCGGGGCGGCGAGCATGTGCACGACGAGCCATCTTGGCGATGAGCCGAAACACCCCTCGGCCCGGCCTTTTTTCCGCTCAGCTATCGAGCGTGGAAACACTCCGGGCGCGGCTGGCCGTTCCATTGCGCAACGTCGATATGCGGCGTGGAACCTGAGATGAACCATTGAACGAAGCTGAGAAGCTGTCGGACTACTGCGAACGACCGACTTTGGGTCAACAAGCGCGCGAGCGGGTCTTTGCGAAGTCGCCGTGTCACAGGGTTCGGCGTTCATCAGGAGCTCATCGCTGACCCGGATCGGGGCGGGCGGAGAGCATGTTTCCTGCATGGCCTGCCCGCATCGCCGGTGCCTATCCGCACCAACGCCGATATCAAGGCAGGCGACGTCGCCTATGATCCGCAGCACCGCCCCGCCGGTCTCCAGCATCGTCCCAGCGTCAGACGAGATCGGCCACGGCTCGGGCTGACGATCCGCGCCGTGACCTCAGGCGCTTCAGGCCTCGCCAGATCGCGCCTTCAACTGTAAGGTCGGCCAGAGAGCGCAGGGCGATACGTCCTGACCTTATAGACGCTCGCATAGGAGCACCGCGGCAGGTGAAGCACGACTATGACGGCGTGCCGCCGATCCCGCTTATCATGCCCGGCCCCCAGAAATTGACGGTGAACGTCCATGTCGCGACCATCACGAACAGGCTTGCCGCAAGAAGCACGGCAGCGGCGGAAAGGTTCAAGGCCGAGCCCGGTGCGCTTCGCCGCCCACGGATGAAGCACTCGGCGACCGCGAGGTTCGGGAGATAGAAGAAAAAGGCCATTACCGCGTCAAACCAGCCGCTGAAGTCGCTTTCATGACCAACGTGGCCGGCCGTCAGGAACCAGAAGCCATATTCCATGCGGTAGAGCCAGGAGCCGATCGTCAGCGCGAACAGCCGTATCGCCCAGGCGCGATGCTGTTCGTAGCGTCGTCCGTGCGCGGAGGAATAGGTCAGTACAACACCGACCGTCATCAGGCCTCCGTAGATGCCGAAGCCGGTGCTCATGGCTGCACCACCGATCGTGCCCTTCGCCAGGATAAAGCAGAGTCCGCCAAGGCCGGCGAACCCGGCGCTCAGGACGTAGGTTCGTCCCAGCCAACGGTGCAACCGGGGGACAGCGCGCCTGATGCCGCCAATCAGCTGAACTGGGCCGAGCAGGAGCAGCACCCCACCGGTCATGAAATGCGAGCCGATCGCGACCGTCGCGAGCGAGGTCGTCGCGTCATGAAGATGCGGCAGGGACTCGTTCCAGCGATCCGCCGATCCTCGGAGCGCCATGCCGCCGAAAAAGGCGAGGATGTACAAGCCGAAGATCGCCCCGCTAAACCAAGTCAGGGCAACGAGCAGCAGAGCGGTCCAGTGCAAGGCGGTGCCGTGCAGGCTGCGGGGCGCGATGGTTGTCGCGGCCTCGTTCGATTGCGTTGTCATACTCTCGTCAGTGAGCCAGGCCGGGGGCGATGACGCGGCGTGGCGCGGGCGATGCCCAGATCAGGCCGGCGGCAGCGAAGAAGATCAGCGCCGAAGTCATGAACAGGTGGTTGGTGGCGATCGCCGTGCCCTCTCCATCGACGAGCTGTGCGAGTATGGCGCACACCTGTTCCAACGACAGGCCCCGGCCGGTGAGCATCGTGACGGCGTCGCCCGTGTTCATGCCGCCGACGAGACTGGCCCGGGCCGCGCGTGCGCCGTCGAGCCAGCTCGTGGTCGCGACCGACGTCCCGATCGCGCCCGCCATCGTCCTCAGGAAACTCATCAGCCCAGCGGCGGAGACCGTTTCCTCCTCGCGCACCGCGGCCAGCGCGATCGCGGTGATCGGGATGAAGAAGAACGGCATGCCGACGCCTGGAGCAGCTGCGGCAGTGCCAGCGACCAGAAATCGGCATCGCTGGTCCAGTGCCCCCTCAGCAGCGTCGTCCCGCCCAGCCACAGGATGCCGAAGCAGACCAGAACCCGCAGGTCTACACGGGACGACAGCCTGCCGACCACCGGCGCCAGCAGCACGGCGGCGACGCCGGTGAACGCGGTGGTATAGCCGGACCAGGTCGCCGTATAGCCGAGCGAGGCTTGTAGCCACTGGGGGATGATGACCGCCGAGGCAAAGAAGGTGCCGTAGGCCAAGGCTTGCGCCACCGTGCCGACGGTGAAGCCGCGATGGCGGAAGATGCGGATATCGACCGCGGGTTCAGACGCGGTGAACTCCCAGGCGCAGAACAGCGCAAACCCGATCGCGGCGATCACCGCCAGCGTGACGATCGCGGGATCGGCGAACCAGTCGCGGTCGTGGCCAAGGTCGAGCATGATCTGAAGCGACGCGATCCAGATCGCCAGCAATCCGAGCCCGATCGTATCGATGCGCGCGGTCGTCCGCGCCGTCTCCACGGATCGCAGGAGCAGCCACGCCCCTACGACGCACCCTGCCGCGACGGGCAGGTTGATGAAGAAGATCCAGTGCCACGACCAATTGTCGCTGATGACACCGCCGAGAATGGGTCCCAGGATCGGGGCAACCACCGTGGTCATCGCCCAGAGCGTCAGCGCCTGTGAATGACGTTCCTTCGGAAAGATGCGCAGCAGCAACGTCTGGGTGAGCGGCATCAGCGGACCGCCACAGAAGCCCTGCCCGATGCGGCATGCGATCAGCATGCCGAGCGAGGTGGAAAAGCCGCACAGCATCGAGAACAGCGCGAACCCGATGAGTGCGCCGATGAACAGCCTGACGCTGCCCAGCCGTGCGGTCAGGAAGCCAGTGAGGGGCACGCAGATCGCCTCAGCGACCGAATAGGACGTGATGATCCAGGTGCCCTGATTGGGCGAGATGCCGATGCTCCCGGCGATATGGGGCACCGATACGTTGGCGATGGTGGTATCGAGCATCACCATGAAGTTGCTGAGCGCCAGCGCCAGCGCGGCGAGAAGCAGGGGCGCACCGGTCAGCGCGGTCGGGATGCGGGCGTGCGTCATGGTAACGGCCTTCCGGTTCAGATGGCGATATCGGCGTTCATCGACAGCCCGACCCGCAGGGGGTGGCTACCGAGCTCGCGCGGATCGAGGACGATGCGGACCGGCAGGCGCTGAACGATCTTGATCTAATTGCCGGTCGCGTTCTGCGCCGGGATGAGCGCGAACGCGGCGCCGGTCCCGCCCGAGAAGCCGACCACCGTGCCGTGATAGACGACGGCGGCGCCGTACAGGTCGGAGGTGATGGTCACCTTCTGGCCCGGCCGGACGTCGGCCAGCTGCCCCTCCTTGAAGTTGGCATCGACGTAGAGTTCACGGATCGGAACGACCCGCATGATCGCCGCGCCGGGCGTGACCCGCTGGCCGACCTGGACGGCACGCCCGGTGACGATGCCGTCGACGGGCGCCCGGATCACGGTACGCGCGAGATCAAGCCGCGCCTGATCGACACGCGCCTTGGCGGCGAGCACGTCCGGGTTGGTCGTCACGGTGGTGCCACGGATGAGAGCGGCGTTTGCGGCGAGCATGCCCTGCGCGGCGCCGCGTGCGGCCATGGCGGACCGGAGCGTCGCTCGTGCGGCATCGAGATTGCCCTGCGCGGCGGCATAGGCGTTGATCGCGGCGGTGAGCTCCTCCCCGGATACGGCGCCATCGGGCGCCAGCGCCTTGCGCCGGGCCAAGTCGACCTGGGCCCGCTGCGACGCGGCCTGCGCGGCGGCGAGCTGGGCACGAGCGCCGTCGATGCCGTCGTTCCTGGCGGCGACATCGGCCGAGAGCGCGCCGCTGGTGGCGTCGACCTGTCCGAACTGCCGCTCCGCCTTGAGCAGCGCCGCCTGCGCGCCGGCGAGTGCGATACGTGTGTCGCTGTCGTCGATGCGGGCGAGCACGTCGCCGCGACGCACTGCCTGCGCGTCTGAGACGAGCACGGCGGCGACCAGCCCCACGACCATCGGCGTCACCTGTGCCGTCTCGGCGCCGACATAGGCGTTGTCGGTCTCGATATGGTGACGGCCTTCCAGCACATCCCAGGCGCTGTAGCCGACGCCTGCGAGCAGCACCGCCCCCCCAATGCCGGCGAGCAGCTTGCGTCGAAGCGGTCGCTTGGCAGGCGCGGCCCCGTCAGTGTCATCGCTGGAAATCGCTTCAGCCATGGAACGGGTCCTCGTGATGGTTGCCGGCCCCGATGACGAGCAGGGAGGGAAGGACCGCGCCGCCCCCCAGCGCCCGCACCAGCGCCACGTCGAGCGCCAGCGCGCGCGCCTCGAGATCGACGCTGGTTCGCCTCGTTTCGAGAACAGCGTTCTGGGCGATCAGGACGGTCAGATAGCTGGCGAGACCGCCTTCGTACCGACGCCTGGCGAGGGCATACGCCTCGCTCGACTCGGCGAGCGACCGTCGTGCGTGGACGAGCTGGTCGTCGAGCTTCTCGCTGCTGGTCACCGCATCGGCCACGTCGCGAAAGGCGCCGGCGACCGCGCCGTCATAGCCGGCGACCGCCTCGTCATAGTTCGCGCGCGCGACCCGGTAACGGCCGGACAGTTCGCCGCCATGAAGGATCGGCAGGCTGAGCGCCGGCCCGACCTGCCCGAACGTCGACCCCGCGCGAAGCAAGTTGCCAAGGCCCAACGACTCGAAGCCGACGAGAGCGCTGAGGTCGAGCGACGGGTAGAAGGCCGCACGCGCAGCCTTGATGCGCTGGCCGCTCGCCTCGACCCTCGCCCGGGCCGAGGCGACATCGGGCCGGCGGCCGATCAGGTCCGTGGTAACGTCGCGCGGCACTGCGCGCCTGGCGAACGACAGTCCCGGCCGATCGATCGACAGCCCGCGATCTGGGCCCTCGCCCATCAACGCCGCGATCCGGTGGCGGGTAAGATCGATGGCTTCGTCGATCTGAACGAGCCAGACCCGCTCCGCCGACAGGGCGGCGTCGGCCTGCTTCGACGCAGCAAGGGAGTCGAGCCCGTTGGCGACGCGACGTGCGACCAGCCGCTGACTGTCCAGGCGCACCGCAATCGCCTCGGCCTGGACATCGCGCTCGGCGAACAGCCGGTTCAGGTCGACATAGGCGCTGCCGATCCCGGTAGAGACGACCAGCCGTGCCTGTGCGGCGTCGAGTGCGGCTGCCAAAGCCGTCAGCTTCGCGGCACGAAGGTTCGCGCGGTTCCTGCCCCACAGGTCAAGGTCGACGCCACCCGTCAGCGTCGCGCTGCCCGCATCGCGCCAGCCCTGCGGAACGAGCTGGCGCGGGACACCCAGGTCGTAGCTCTGCTTCGTCTCGGCGGCAGTGACCTGCGCGTCGATGCGGGGCCGCGACAGCGCCTGGGTCTGTCGGCGAAAGCCATCCGCCTCGTCAAGCCGCGCCAACGCCGCCGCGAGATCGGGGGAGCCTGCCAGCGCCTCCGCCATGAGGCGATCGAGTTGGGCGTCGCGATATCCTCGCCACCACTCGCCGTCTGGCCACGCGATGGCCATCGTCGGACCCTGCAACGAACGATCGGCGGCGAAGCTGTCGGCAGCACGCATCGTGGGCGCGGTGCCAAGGTTCGGCATCGTGGCGCACCCCGACACGAGCAAGGTGAGCGCTCCAGCGCGCACCGGCAAGCTGCACGATCTTCCGAACTTCATCGAACCGATTCCGTACTGTCTGGTACGATCTAATCGTTGCCAACCCGACCCCTTGTCAAGAAGAAATCGTACTATATGGTATGCCAATGCGGAATGAAGGTCAGAGCGCGGGCGGCCGACGCGATGCGCGCAAGTCGGAACGGCGTGCCGCGATTGTGGCGGTGGCAACCCGCCACTTCGTCGAGCAAGGTTTCGAGCGAACCTCGATGTCGGCCATCGCAAAGGAGATGGGCGGCTCCAAGGGGACGTTATGGAGCTACTTTGCGTCCAAGGAGGAGCTGTTCGCCGCCGCGCTCGAGGAGGGCACGCAGGTGTTCAGAGCGTCGATGACCGAGATTCTGTCGCCCGAGCATAACCTGCCCGAGGCGATCCGCGCCTTTGCCGAGCGGTTCATTCAGCGTCTCACCGCTGATGACGCGGTGGCCATCCAGCGTGCAATCCTGGGGGAGGTGTCGCGATCTCCAGACCTGGGGCGGATCTACATGGAGCGCGCTCCCAACATGGCGCATGCCGCGCTGTCGGACTATCTCAAGCAGCAGATTGCGAGCGGTGCCATTCGCCCGTCCGATCCGGACGAAGCGGCCCGGACCCTGCTCAGCCTGTGCACCGGCGGCCACACGCAGCGAGTCTTATGGGGCGTAGCGCAGAAGGACCATGAGGCTGCTCGCAAGCAGGCAGCCTTGGCAGCCGAGCATTTCTGCCGCCTCTACATTGAGCCCTAGGAGCCGTGGACATTTACCGGAGCCATAGGATGGCGGCGGCGATAGTGACGACGGCGAGGTAGTTGCGGGCGGT
>NZ_CAHJWX010000108.1 GCF_903643065.1 Sphingomonas bacterium
CGGGCCGAACCCGGCGAGGCGCCGCCCGTCGCGGTCGATCACGGCGAGCAGCAAGGACGTGTCGCCGGGCGCCCGCGCGTCGCGGATCGCCGCGATCACGCCCGCGCGTCCGTCCGTCCGGTACACGCCGCTCAGCGAGTCGGCCTGTTCCACGGCCTCGCGCTGGACCGCGTCGAGCGCGTCGACCCGCGTCTGACGCCAGACCACCCCGACCAGCGCCAGGTTGGAGGCGAGCGCCAGCATGATCGACAGCAGCGCGATCCGCGCAGTGACGGAGAGACGGCGCGTGCTCAGGCCGCCAGTTTATAGCCGGCGCCGCGCACCGTGTGCAGGATCGGCGTCGCGAACCCGTCCTCCAGCTTGCGCCGCAGCCGGCCGATGTGAACGTCAACGACATTGGAGCCGGGGTCGAAATGGTAATTCCAGATCTTCTCCAGCATCATCGTGCGGGTGACGACCTGGCCGGCATGACGCGCCAGGAACTCGAGCAGGCTGAACTCGCGCGCGCCAAGCTGGATGACGCGGCCGGCGCGCGACACGGTACGCGCGAGCAGGTCGATCTCCAAATCGCCGACGATCAGACGGGTCCGCTGCGGCTCGCCAGCCGCACGGTCGGCGCGGCGCAGCAACGCTTCGATGCGCGCGCTCAGTTCGGCGAAGGAAAAAGGTTTGCACAGGTAATCATCGGCCCCCGCGCGCAGGCCATCGACCCGATCATCGACGCTGGCGAGCGCGGTCAGCATGAGCACGGGCGTGGCGATCCCGGCGGCGCGGATCGCGCTCACCATTTGCGTGCCGTCCAGCCCCGGCAGCATGCGATCGGCGACGATCAGGTCGAAAATGCCTTCGCTCGCGAGGAACAGGCCTTCGCGCCCGTCGGGAGCGACCTCCACCGCGTGACCCGCCTCAGCCAGACCCTTGGCGAGATAGTCGGCGCTGGCGGCGTCGTCCTCGACGACCAGGATTTTGCGCATCATGCGGGGCACCCAGCCCGGCGCGGAAGGTGGGGCCGGCGGCCACACACCACCGCCGACCCCTCGACACCCCCGGGAGTGCGGGCGCCGATACAGCAACGGTTGCTAACTAGCGGGACGACGCAGCCGAAGCGGTGACGAGCGGGTGAATTGCGCGTCATCGAGGGCTTAGACGAGGCGAGACGTGTCGACGACGAGGCCGGGGATGGTCGCGGAGGGTATGGGATCACCGAACGCGAACTCGGCGCGCTCCGCGAAATCCTCGCCGGTCGGCGCGTGGAAGCGGATGATCCGGCGGCCATCGACGTCCGCTACCCAGTATTCGGGCACCTCCGCGCGTGCATACAGGCGCTTCTTGCGTCCCAGATCATAGCCCAGCGACGTGGCGGCCACCTCGACAAGCAAGCGTACCGTTCCGCGTGAGACGATCTTCTCATCGGCGATGTCGGCCACCACGATGTCCGCTTGCGGGAGGCTATGGGTGTCAAGCTCCGCCGAAGGTTCGGCGAGCACCTCCAGACCAGCGTCGATCATCCCGATCGCGCGATCAAGCGCGATGCTCAACAGCGGCACGATCCGAGCATGGGGCCGATGCATCGGGGCCATCTGCAATATCTCTCCCTCGATCAGCTCGACCCGTCCAACCTGATCGAATGCGCCTGCTTCATGCAGCATCACGAAGTCGCGGACCGTTAGCGGGTAGCGGGTCGGATCGCTCCGGAGGTCGATGGTGCTTAGCTCTTCGCCCATGCCGATCTCATACCACGCCGCCGCGCACCGCTCTACCCGTCCAGGATCACCTCGATCGCGGCGGTCACCTGCTCGATATCGGCCATGCCATCGACGCGGCGCACCAGCCCGCGCGTCTCGTAGAAGGGCAGGATCGGGGCCGTTTCGCCGCGATAGACGGCCATGCGCGTCGCGATCGTCGCGGCGGTGTCGTCGGGGCGGCGCTTGAACTCGGTCGAGCCGCAGACATCGCACACGCCCGCCACGAGGGGCTGCTTGAACCGGTCGTGATAGCCCTCGCCGCAATTCGCGCAGGTATAGCGCCCGACGATCCGCTCGGTCAGCACGGCCTCGTCGACCGTCAGCTCGATGACGTGGTCGAGCGCCTGCCCGCGCGCCGCGAGCAGCACCTCCAGCGCCTCGGCCTGCGCGGCGGTCCGTGGGAAGCCGTCGAAGATCGCGCCGGCGCCGACGCCCTGATCCAGCCGCTCGCCAATCAGCGCGGATACGATCGCGTCCGACACCAGTTCGCCCCGCGCCATGATCGCCTTTGCCTGCAACCCGACGGGCGTCGCCGCCTTGACCGCCGCCCGCAGCATGTCGCCGGTCGACAGCTGGACCATGAAGCGCCCCGCGACCAGCCGGCTCGCCTGCGTTCCCTTGCCCGCGCCCGGCGGCCCCAACAGGATGATGTTCACGGCAACGATCCCCTCCGCATGCGCTTAGCGCAGCCGGCCACCCTTTAGCTTCGCCTTCTTGATCAGGTCGCCATATTGATGCGCCAGCAAGTGGCTCTGGATCTGCGTCACCGTGTCCATCGTGACGTTGACGACGATCAGCAGCGAGGTGCCCCCCAGGTAGAACGGGATCGCCAGTGCGCTGACCAGATATTCGGGCAGAAGGCAGATCACCGTCAGATAGGCCGCGCCCAGCACGGTGATCCGCGTCAGCACATAGTCGAAATAGCTCTCGGTGTTCTTGCCCGGCCGGATGCCGGGAATGAAGCCGCCATAGCGTTTCAGGTTATCCGCCGTCTCCTCCGGGTTGAACACCACGGCCGTGTAGAAGAACGAGAAGAAGATGATCCCGGCGGCATAGAGCGCCATGTACACCGGGCTGCCGTGCTGGAGATACTGGTTCAGCGTCAGGATGAAATCCCCCCAGCGGCTCTCGCCCGCGACGTGCTTGCCCGCGAACTGGGAGATGGTGAGCGGCATCAGCAACAGCGACGAGGCGAAGATCGGCGGGATGACGCCGGCGGTGTTGATCTTGAGCGGCAGGTGGCTGCGCTCGGCCTGCATGCCGCGCTGCGTCTGGCGCTTGGGATATTGGATCAGGATGCGCCGCTGCGCGCGTTCCATGAAGCAGATGAACAGGATCAGCGCGGTGACCGCGACGACGATGCCCACCAGCTGCAGCCCACCGATATTTCCCTGGCCCGAGCGCGCGCTCTCCAGCAGATTGTATAGCGTGGTAGGCAGGTTCGCGACGATGCCGGCCATGATGATCAGCGACACGCCGTTGCCGATCCCGCGACTGGTGATCTGTTCGCCCAGCCACATCAGGAACATGGTGCCGCCGATCAACGACACGACGGCGGCGACCCGGAACAACATGCCCGGCTCCACCACCGCCTGAATGCCGTTGTTGGCGCCGATCGTCTCCAGCCCGCGCGCGATGAAATACCCCTGGATCGCGGTCAGCAGCACCGTACCGTAGCGGGTGTATTGATTGAGCTTCTTGCGCCCGCTCTCGCCCTCCTTCTTGATCGCGGCGAGTTGCGGCGCCAGCGATGTCGACAGCTGGATGACGATCGACGCGGTGATGTACGGCATCACGCCCAGCGCGATCAGCGACGCGCGCTTGAGCGAGCCGCCCGAGAAGGTGTTGAAGAAATCCAGCACGCCGCCGCTGGTCTTGTTCGCCAGCAGGCCCATCGCGGTGGGATCGATGCCGGGCAGCGGCACGTAGGACAGCAAGCGGAAGACGATCAGCGCGCCGATCGTGAACCATAGCCGCTTCTTGAGGTCGGTCGCCTGAGCGAACTTGCCCAGGCTGAGGCCCTGGGCCATCTGATCGGCGCGGGTTGCCATGATGCGGTCTTGATCCTGAAGCGATGATCGGCGGGCCGGGCGTGCGGCCCTTGCCGCCGATCATATAAGCGCGGATCGCGCCTTGTCTAATCCGGGGTCTAATCCGGGTTGTCTGGCTCGGGCGAGCGCGATCAGGCCTTGAAGGAGGCCTTGTGCGCCTGACGCTCCTTGTACTTGACGCCCTTCTTCGCCGCCGCCTTGTCGGCGGGCGAGACGACCTCGATCACCGTCACCGAGCCGCCCGCCGCCTCGACCGCCGCGCGGGCACCGGCCGACACGCCCGCGACCGTGAACTGGAGCGCGGTCGTGATCTGGCCGTTGCCGAGCAGGCGCACGCCGTCGGTGCCGCCGCGCGCCAGGCCCGCCGCCTTCAGTGCGGCGTGATCGACCGGACCGCTCAGCAGCCCCGAATCGGCGGCGCGCTGCACGGCGTGAAGGTTCACCTCCGCATAGTCCTTGGCGAAGATGTTGCGGAAGCCGCGCTTGGGCAGCCGCATGTGGAGCGGCATCTGGCCGCCCTCGAACCCGGCGATCGAGACACCCTCGCGGCTCTTCTGGCCCTTCTGGCCGCGCCCGCCGGTCTTGCCCTTGCCGGAGCCGATGCCGCGCCCGACGCGGATCTTGGACTTGCGGGCGCCGGGATTGTCGCGGAGTTCGTTCAGATTCATGGGATGCACTCGCTTTCGCTATGGTCGCGCGGGAATGGGAGCGGGCGCGCATAGCGGGACGCGCGCGGCTTGTCACCCGCTCGATCGCCGGCGATCCGCCCGCGCCTCACGAAAAGGCCGGGGCGGTCGCGCTGGACCGCCCCGTAGTTCGGGAAGTCGCCGCGCAGGGGGAGGAGCAGCGGCGACCTGTTCCCGCTAGCGACCAATTGTCACCGAAGTGTGTCAGATCGTCGCGCGGCGACGTGCGTAGGCGAAATAGATCAGCAGGCCAGCGGCGTTCCAGGCGAAGAAGAAGCGTTGCGTCAGCCCGGACAGGCTGGTGAACAGGTACAGGCAGCCAATGATCGCCAGCGGCGCGATCACCCACGCGGCCGGCATCCGGAACGGGCGCCGCGCCGCCGGCTCGCGCCGCCGCCACACCAGCACCGACGCCGCCACCGCGATGAACGCGCACAGCGTACCCGCATTGGCGAGGCTGGCGATCAGGTCGAGTGGCGCCAACCCGGCGATCACGGCGACGAATAACGCCGTCAGCGCGGTGATCCGCGCCGGTGTGCCCCGGCTCGACACGGTGGCCAGCGCGGGCGGCAGGAAGCCGTCGCGCGCCATGACCAGGAAGATGCGGCTCTGCCCGTATAGAAAGGCCAGCAGCACCGTCGGCAGCGCGATCGCAGCCGCCAGCGCGACGATCGTCGCGATCCGCTGCTGGCCGATGCTGGCGAGAATCAGCGCCAGCGGCTCCGTGCTCTTGCCGAACACTCCGAACGACACCGCGCCCAGCGCCGCCACGCCGACGATCAGGTAGATCAGCGTGCAGGCCGCCATCGAGCCGACGATGCCGATCGCCAGGTCGCGATCGGGTCGCTTCGTCTCCTCCGCCGCCGTCGAGATCGCGTCGAAGCCGTAGAAGGCGAAGAAGATGATCGCCGCCGCGCCCATCATGCCGCGCTTGGTCCCGTCCGGCCCGGCCTGCGCGCCGAACCCGAAAGGCGCGAAAGGATGGAGGTTGGCGCCGTCGAAATGGGGCAGCGCGACCGCGACGAACAGCGCCAGCGTCGCAATCTTGAGCACCACCAGCGCCGTGTTGATCCGCGCGCTCTCCCGCGTGCCCAGCGACAGCAGACCGGCGACGACCGCGATGATGAACACCGCCGGCAGGTTGACGATCCCGCCCGCGCCCGGCCCCGCCGCGAGCGAGGCCGGGATGCCGAGCTTCGCCCAGGCGAGAAAGCGCATCGCATAGCCCGACCAGCCGACCGCCACCGTCGCGACGACGAGGCTGTATTCCAGGATCAGGCTCCACCCGACCACCCAGGCGATCACCTCGCCCAGCACGGCATAGCTGTAGGTGTACGCGCTGCCCGAGGCCGGGATCGCGCTCGCCATCTCGGCATAGCACAGCGCCGCGCCCGCGCAGATCGCGCCCGCTACCGCGAACGACAGCAGCACCGCCGGCCCCGCGCGGTCGGACGCGACGCCGATCAGCGTCAGGATGCCCGTCCCCACGATCGCACCGACGCCCAGCGCGACAAGGTGCGGCCAGGACAGCGTACGCGCGAGCCGGCGCTCGGCCGGCTGCTCGGTGATGATCTTGCGCCTCAGCAGTCCCGTCACATGCCCCCCGTCACCCTGAGGTTGTTCCAGGGTTCACGTGCGGCGGCTCGGGTCGGGTCGACGCCATCCTGTCCCCGCTCGTCGCGTATCGACCCTGAAACAAGTTGGGGGTCACGGCAAGGCAAGCGTCAGACCGTAAAGCTTTCTCCGCACCCGCACGCGCCCTTGGCGTTGGGATTGTTAAACACGAACCCGGCGGTGAAATCGTCCTCGACCCAGTCCATCGTCGAGCCGATCAGGTAGAGGATCGACCCGCCGTCGACAAACAGCGTGCCGCCCGGCGTCTCGATCCGTTCGTCGAGCGGCTGGGCGGCGGTGACGTAATCGACCGAGTAAGCGAGCCCCGAACAGCCGCGTCGCGGCGTGGACAGCTTGACGCCAACCGCGTCGGCGGGCGCGCGCCTCATCAGGTCCGCGATGCGCGCGTGCGCGGACGGCGTGAGGTTGAGCGCGGCGGGGCGCGATCTCAGGGTCGTGGCCATTACTACTCTCCTCCCCTCCCGCTGGCGGGAGG
>NZ_CAHJWX010000109.1 GCF_903643065.1 Sphingomonas bacterium
CAGGCCCAGCCGGCGCGCGATCAGCGGTCCGGCGGGCTCCGCCGCGTCCGCGATCACCGCCGTCGCGCCGATCCGGTCGAGCATCGCGGGCGCGTCGCGGAGCAACGCCCCCGTCATCGCCGCCGTCGCCCGGATCATGCGCGGCAGCCCGACCGGTCCGGTCGGGCGCGCGAGCGTGGCGAGATAGGCGTCCAGGCGCGGCTGGCCCTTCCGCGGCGCGAGCGGCGCGAAGCCGACCGCGTCGTCGGTGACGAACCGCGCCGCGTCGGCGAGGTGCACGACCGTCACGCGATGGCCCAGCGCGCGCAGTTCGGCGCCCAGCACCTGGAGGGGATTGAGGTGGCCGGGCAGCGGCGCGGCGATGATCGCCAGATGATGGGCCCGCCGCGTCATACGACGTCCCTACCGCACCGCGCGGCCAGGCCTATGCGAGAAGCCAGGGTCGTCGAGACATCCCCGCCCGGCGGCAAGCACCGGGCGGAGCCGCCCGTCATCAATTGACGGTGATGCTGCCCAGCGTCGGCGTCGGCGTCACGGCCGCGACGATCGTGCCGGCGACGATGCCCACCACGAAGAACACCCCGATCGCGATCAGGACCGTGACGATGATGTAAGCCACCGTCTTGTCGGGCGCGGACCTCATCAGCAGCGGCAGTCCCAGGTACAGCAGGTAGATGGCGTAGATGCCCGCGATCAGCGTCGCCAGCCCGCCCAGCTGCGGAATGATGTACAGGATGCCCGCCGCCCAGACCGGAGCGGAGACGAACGCGATCAGCTTGGTCGCGGCCGTGCGGTTGTTCTGCCCCCCGAACTGCGGCGCCAGCGCGGCGACGATCAACGCGGTGATGAACACCGACAGGATCGACAGGAGGAAGCCGACGATCGCGCCCGTCACCGCGCCCGCGACGCTGGTGCGCAGGATCACGCCGAAGATGTGCGGCGGGAACAGCACGGAGCCGACCGCGCGGGCGATGGCCGGGATCGCGGCGAGCGGCACCACCACGCCGGTATAGATCGCCTGCTCGGTCATCGGCGACGCCTCGATCCGCGCCCATTCGGCGGCCGGCGCGGTGACGAGGCCCTTGATCCGCGCGATCAGCCCGGCGGCGTCCGGGCCGGGCGAATAGGGCGGCGGCGTGATCGGTGACGGGCGGTCGCCCGGAAACTGGCTGGCCATGAAACTTCCCCCCTTGATGACGGGGCGGAAGCTGCACCGATTCGCGGTCGATTGCCAGCCCGCCCGCCACCAGATTGCGCCAAGCCGCGCCCTCCCCATATGCGCGGCCATGCAAGGCTCCTCCGCGCCCGTCTGGCACGGCACCACCATCGTCTCCGTCCGCCGCCACGGCCGCGTGGTCATCGCCGGCGACGGCCAGGTCACGCAGGGCCAGACGGTGATGAAGCCCAATGCCCGGAAGGTCCGGCGGCTGGGCGAGGGCAAGGTGATCGCCGGCTTTGCGGGGGCGACCGCCGATGCGTTCACGTTGTTCGAGCGGCTGGAGGCCAAGCTGGAGCGGCACCAGGGCCAGCTGCTGCGCGCCGCCGTTGAGCTCGCCAAGGACTGGCGCACCGACAAATATCTGCGCAACCTGGAGGCGATGCTGATCGTCGCCGATACCGAGGTGACGCTGATCATCACCGGCAATGGCGATGTGCTGGAACCGGAGGCCAAGGACGGCACGGTCGTCGCCGCGATCGGCTCGGGCGGAAATTACGCGCTCGCCGCCGCCCGCGCGCTCACCGACTATGAACAGGATGCCGAGACGATCGCGCGCAAGGCGATGGCGATCGCGGCGGAGGTCTGCGTCTATACCAACGACCGGCTGACGGTGGAGTCGATCGGGGACGCGCCCGATGCTGTATAGCCGCCTGGGCCAGTCCGGGCTGATCGTGTCGCGGCTGTCGCTGGGCACGATGACGTTCACGCGCGGTGGCGGCAACGCGGCGATCGCCAAGACCGATCAGGCGAGCGCCGACCGTATCGTCGGCCGCGCGCTGGATGCCGGGGTCAATTTCATCGACACCGCCGACGTCTATGCCGACGGCCAATCGGAGGAGATCGTCGGCGCGCTGATCCGGGGCAGGCGCGACCAGGTCGTGCTCGCCACCAAGGCCGGCTGGCGCAAGGGGGAGGCGCTGAACCGCTCGGGGCTCGGCGCGGTGCATCTCCTGCGCTCGATCGACGAAAGCCTGACCCGGCTCGGCACCGATCACGTCGACCTCTACCTCGCCCACCGCAACGATGCGAACACGCCGCTGGAGGAAACGCTGCACGCCCTCGACGCGATCGTGCGGGCGGGCAAGGCGCGCTATCTGGGGTTTTCCAACTGGCCCGCCTGGAAGGTCGCCGCCGCCGTCCAGTATCAGCGCGATCACGGGCTGGCGCCGTTCACGCACGGGCAGATGATGTACCATCTGCTCGGCCGCGGCATCGAGGACGAGGTGGCGCCGATGCTGCGCCATTTCGGGTTGGGGCTCACCGCCTGGTCGCCGCTCGCCGGCGGCTTCCTGTCGGGCAAGTACACGCGCGACAAGCTGAAGGCCGACGGCGCCGACCGCCTGTCCGGCTTCGACCAGATCCCCTTCGACAAGGAGAGCGGTTTCGCGCTGGTCGATCGGTTGCGCGCGATGGCGGACGCGCACGGGGCGACGGTGGCGCAGGTCGCGATCGCGTGGCTGCTCGCCAAGCCGCTGGTGTCGAGCGTCGTCCTGGGCGCGTCGAGGCTCGTGCAACTCGACGACACGCTTGCCGCCGCCGACCTCGCGCTCGGGCATGACGAGGTCGCCGAGCTGGACCGGCTCACCGCGCCGCCACCTTCCTATCCCGGTTGGGTCGTCGACGTGCCCGACGCCGCCATCACCGCCGCGCTGACCGCCCGGCCCGGCCAGCCCTGATCCGAGATCTGCATTGAACGACCAGCTCACTTCCAAGGCGCTCACCCCCTCCGAAATCGTCGCGGCGCTCGACGCGCACATCATCGGCCAGGCCGACGCCAAGCGCGCGGTCGCCGTGGCGCTGCGCAATCGCTGGCGCCGCCAGCAGCTGCCGCCCGAGCTGCGCGACGAGGTGACGCCCAAGAACATCCTGATGATCGGGCCGACCGGCTGCGGCAAGACGGAGATCAGCCGGCGACTGGCCAGGCTCGCCGATGCGCCGTTCGTGAAGGTGGAGGCGACCAAGTTCACCGAGGTGGGCTATGTCGGCCGCGACGTCGAGCAGATCGCGCGCGACCTGGTGGAGGAGGCGATCCGGCTGGAGCGCGAGCGTCGCCGCGCCGCTGTCAGCGACAAGGCGGACGCCGCCGCGCTCGCGCGGCTGCTCGACGCGCTGACCGGCAAGGGCGCGTCCGAGGCGACGCGCGCCGCTTTCGAGCAGCGCTTCCGCGACGGCCATCTCGACGCGACCGAGATCGAGATCGAGCTGGAAGCCGCACCGCAGATGCCGTTCGAGGTGCCGGGCTCCCCGCAGATCGGGATGATCAACCTGTCCGAGATGATGGGCAAGGCGTTCGGCCAGGGCCAGAACCTGAAGCGCCGCAAGCTCACGGTGCGCGCCGCTTGGGACAAGCTGCGCGAGGAGGAGGCGGACAAGCGGCTCGACAATGATGACGTCGCCCGCGTCGCGCTGGCGAGCGCGGAGGCGAACGGCATCGTCTTCCTGGACGAGATCGACAAGATCGCGGCCGGCGATGCGCGCGGCGGCTCGGTCAGCCGCGAGGGCGTGCAGCGCGACCTGCTGCCGCTGATCGAGGGCACCACCGTCGCGACCAAGTACGGGCCGATGAAGACGGACCACATCCTGTTCATCGCGTCCGGCGCGTTCCACGTCGCCAAGCCGAGCGACCTGCTGCCCGAGCTGCAGGGCCGGCTGCCGATCCGCGTCGAGCTGAAGGGGCTGACCGAGGCGGATTTCGTGGCGATCCTGTCCGACACCAAGGCGTCGCTGATCGCGCAATACCGCGCGTTACTCGGTACAGAGGGCGTGTCGATCGAGTTCGCGGACGACGGCATCCGCGCGGTGGCGCGGATCGCGGCGGAGGTGAACGCGGAGATCGAGAATATCGGCGCGCGGCGGCTGCAGACGGTGATGGAGCGGCTGCTGGAGGAGGTGAGCTTCGACGCGGAGCACAGCGCCGGCACGACGCTGGTGATCGACGCCGCCTATGTCGACCAGCAGCTCGCCAGCATCGCCCGCAACACCGACCTGAGCCGCTTCGTGCTCTAGGTCGGATCGGCGTTCACGGCTTCTCGCGCGCCCAGGCCGCGTCGAGGGCCGCCCTGGTCCCGCCATGACGCCGCAGCCGCAGCCCCGTCAGCGTCAGCGCCCTTCCTCGCAGGAACCGGCCCTGTGTGCGCCAGGTCACGTCGTACAGCCCGGTCGCGACGCGCGTCGCGTCGCCATCGGCATAGCTCGCCGCGATCAGCACCGGCAGGCGGCCGCTGCGCGTGTCGGCGCCGCCATCGGTCAGCTTGAGCAGCGCGTCCTTGAACGGCGCCGCCTCTAGGACCGGCTCGCCGGCCGGGTGCTGCGCCGGCACCCCGAGCGCGGCCGGATAGGTGATCGTCACCTCGTCCAGATCGTGCCTCGCGTCCGCCAGCTTGAGCCCGCCGCCGACCGGCATCGCGCTCAGTTCCAGCCGGGTGCCCGCGCTCGCCTGCGCCAGCTTGTCCGCCGCTGCGTCGCGCCGGTCGGCATAGCTGAACCATAGCGACGCGCCCGCGATCAGCACGCCCGCCAGCGCCACCAGTTCCGCCAGGTTCAGCCAGCGCCGCCGCGCCGCCCTGTTCTCTGACGCCTCGCTCATCGATGCACGAAGTCCTTCAGCACGCGCGGGTACAGCTGGTGCTCCGCCACCAGCACGCGCGCGGCCAGCGTCTCGGCGGTGTCGCCCGGCTCGATCGGCACGCGCGTCTGCCCCAGCACCTCGCCAGCGTCCAGTTCGTCGGTGACGAGGTGCACCGAACAGCCCGCCTCCCGCTCCCTCGCCGCCAGCGCGCGCGCATGCGTGTCGAGGCCCTGATAGGCGGGGAGCAGGGAAGGGTGGATGTTGAGGATGCGCCCCACCCAGCGCGCCACGAAGGCGGGCGACAGCAGCCGCATGTAGCCGGCGAGCGCGATCACCGCGACATCCGCCTCGCGCAACGCGTCGTCCAGCGCCGCCTCGAAAGCGGCCTTGCCGATGCCCTTGGGCGAGAGCGCGAACGTGGCCAGCCCCGCCTCGCGCGCCGACGCCAGTCCCCCCGCCTCGGGTCGATCGGAGGCGACCAGCACGACCTCGTACCCCGCCGCCTGCTCGACCAGCGCCTGCATGTTCGAGCCGCGTCCCGACAGGAGCACGCCCACGCGCGGTATCGCGGGGCCACCGCTCACGAGTGGGCGGCGCCCGGCGCGGCGAGACACCCGGCCCGATCGGCTGGGGTGTGACCCGACCCGGCATTGCCCGCGCCGGACCAGGCCGACACCGTCCAGTATCGCGCCCCGGCCAGCCAGCGTCCTGACGCTGGCGATGTGGCCGGTGCCAATAGTCTAGCCCACATGGCTCGCCCGCCAGCCCTCGCGCGCCGACCACGTCCCGCGCGAGCCCCGGACGATGCACCCGCGCTCGCCAGGTTCGACCTGCCCGATCGCGACGGCCGTCTCGCCCGCGTCGGTGAGCGCCGCCGCGACCGCGTCCGCCTCGTCGGCGGCGACCACGGCGACCATCCCGATCCCGGCGTTGAACGTCCGCGCAAACTCCGCCGGCTCGATCGCGCCCTGCGCCTGCAACCAGGCCATCAGCCGCGGCTGGTCCCAGCGATCGGCGTCGATCGCCGCCAGGCATCCCGCCGGCAGCACGCGCGGCACGTTTTCCAGCAGCCCCCCGCCGGTGACGTGCGCCAGCCCCTTGATCCGCGCGGCGCGCAGCAGCGGCAGCAGCGCCGCCACGTAGATGCGCGTCGGCGCCATCAACCAGTCGATCAACAGCCGGTCGGCATCGAACGGCGCCGGCCGGTCCAGCCGCCAGCCCTTGTCCGCCGCCAGCCGTCGCACCAGCGAGAAGCCGTTCGAGTGCACCCCGCTCGACGCCAGCCCCAGCAACACATCGCCCGGCGCGATCGCCGCGCCGGTCAGCAGCGCCGCCCGCTCCACCGCGCCGACCGCGAAGCCGGCCAGGTCGTAGTCGCCGTCCGCGTACATGCCCGGCATCTCCGCTGTCTCGCCGCCGATCAGCGCGCAGCCCGCCTGTTTGCAGCCCTCGGCGATCGAGGCGACGACGCGCTCCGCGATCGCCGGGTCAAGCCGCCCGCACGCGAAATAATCGAGGAAGAACAGCGGTTCGGCACCCTGGACGATCAGGTCGTTGACGCACATCGCGACCAGGTCGACGCCGACGCCCTCGTGCCGGTCCCAGTCGATCGCGAGCTTGAGCTTGGTGCCGACGCCGTCATTGGCCGCCACGAGCAGCGGGTCGACGAACCCCGCCGCCCTGGGATCGAACACGCCGCCGAACCCGCCCAGCTCGGCATCGGCGCCCGGCCGCCGCGTCGCGCGCGCCAGCGGCGCG
>NZ_CAHJWX010000110.1 GCF_903643065.1 Sphingomonas bacterium
CCGACAGGTTCATCGCCGGGCTGGTCGCGCGAAAGATCGCGACCGACAGCGGCAGCGTGATGCCCGCGATGCCGCGCCCGGCGCCGAGCGATCCCGCCGCCTCGATCATCGCCGGCAGCGATGCGAGCGAGGACTGGGTGCTCACCGCCACCGCCTGCGCCGGCGCGACCGCGCGCGCGAACCGGGCAAGGCCGATCCGGCCGCCGATCGCCCCCACCGGGTATCCGGCGACGATGACGACGAACCCAACCGCCGACACGCAGACGATGTAGTGGACCAGCGCCCCGAACGCCGCCGTCCCGGTGCGCGCGCCGACCCCGAAGGCGAGCGCGCCCACCCCGATCGGCGCGAGGCGGAGCACCCAGCCGATCACGATCAGCAGCGTGTCCACGGTCGCCTGGAAAAAGGCGACGAAGCCCGTGCGCTGCTCCGCCGGCAGCTTCGTGGTGGCGAACGCGAAGGCGAGGCTGAAGATCGTCAGCGGCAGGAAGCCGTCCGCCGCCGCCGCCGCGACGACGTTGGCGGGCACCACCGTGTCGAAGAACGCCGCCAGTCCCGGCACGGTGCCCACCGGCCTGCCCTGCGCCAGCGCGCCGCGCAGCGCGGTCGACAGCTCTGCGGGGAGCGGGAACAGCCGCAGGATCAGCGGTTCCGCCACCGCCGCCATCAGCGTCGTGGACCACAGGATCGCGACGATCATCGCCACGGCCCGCGCGGTGATCCGCCCTGCCCGCGCCGCTTCCGCCGTCGCGCCGATGCCGGTGACCAGCAGCGAGACGACCAGCGGCACGATCGTCATCTGCAATCCGTGGAGCCACGCGGCGCCGATCGGCTGCGTCACCGCGCCGGCCGCGAGCGCCGCGCCCGGCGCGATCTGCGCGCCGACGATGCCCAGCAGCAGTCCGGCGCCGAGCGACAGGAGGATGCGGGTGGCCTGCGACATGCTCGCCCTTCTCGCGTTGCGGCGCTACAGGCCGTCCACGGGCGGCATCAGGCGACGGAAGACCAGGCGATGGCAAGATATTTCGGCACCGACGGCATCCGCGGCCTCACCAACGCCTCGCCGATGACCGCGCATATGGCGATGAAGGTGGGCATGGCGGCGGGCGCCTATTTCCTGCGCGGCGAGCACCGGCACAGGGTGCTGATCGGCAAGGACACGCGCCTGTCGGGCTACATGCTCGAATCCGCCCTGATCGCGGGCTTCACCAGCGTCGGCATGGACGTCGTCATGACCGGACCGCTGCCGACGCCGGCGATCGCGATGCTGACGCAGTCCATGCGGGCAGACATCGGCGTTATGATCTCCGCCAGCCACAACCCGTTCGCGGACAACGGCATCAAGCTGTTCGGGCCGGACGGCTACAAGCTGTCCGACGAGGCGGAAGCGGCAATCGAGGCGCTGATCGACAGCGACGTGCCGCTGGCGCCCGCCGCCACGATAGGCCGCGCCCGTCGGATCGACGACGCGCAGGGCCGCTACATCAACTCCGCCAAGGCGACCTTTCCGAAGGACCTCAGGCTCGACGGGATGAAGATCGTCATCGATTGCGCCAACGGCGCCGCCTATCGCGTCGCGCCGTCCGCGCTGTGGGAATTGGGCGCGGAGGTGATCGCGATCGGCGTGACCCCCGATGGGACCAACATCAACGATGGCGTCGGCTCGACCGCGCCGCAGACGCTGTCGGAGACGGTCGTCGCCTCGGGCGCGGATCTGGGCATCGCGCTAGACGGCGATGCGGATCGGCTGATCGTGGTGGACGAGATGGGCAAGGTCGTGGACGGCGACCAGCTGATGGCGACGATCGCCGCGGGCTGGGCGCGACAGGGCCGGCTGGCGGGCGGCGGGCTGGTGGCGACCGTCATGTCCAACCTCGGGCTCGAGCGTCATCTTGCCGCACAGGGGCTGGGGCTGGTCCGCACCAGGGTGGGCGACCGGCACGTGCTGGAGGCGATGCGCTCGCGGGGCCATAACGTCGGCGGCGAGCAGTCCGGCCATATCATCCTGGCCGATTACGCCACCACCGGCGACGGGCTGGTCGCCGCGTTGCAGGTGCTGGCCGAGATCGTCCGCGCCGGCGCTCGTGCGAGCGAGGTGCTCCACCGGTTCGAGCCGCTGCCCCAACTGCTCAAGAACGTGCGGTTCCGGGGCGGCGAGCCACTGGAGGCGGAGGCCGTGAAGACGGTGATCGCGCACGCGGAGGCGGAGCTGAAAGGTCGCGGCCGGCTGGTCATCCGCCCGTCCGGCACCGAGCCCGTGATCCGCGTGATGGCGGAAGGCGACGATCCCGGTCAGGTCGAGGCGGTCGTGAACCGCATATGCGACGCCGTCCGGCAAGCGGCTGCCTGAAAGGAGAGACCGATGCTGGCGATGCGCCCCGACTGCGAACGTTGCGGCGCCGACCTGCCGCCACAGGCGCCCGGCGCGTTCATCTGCTCGTTCGAGTGTACCTTCTGCGCCGAATGCGCCGAGGAACTGGACGATCGCTGCCCCAATTGCGGGGGCGAGCTGGTCGACCGACCGACCCGCTTGGGCGCGGCGCTGAAACGCAATCCGGGTTCGACGGAGCGACGGTTCCAGGCTTGAGATTTCCGAGCCTGCCCCGTTCAGTCCCAACCCGCCTTCTCAAAAATCGATCGCTATGCCCTTCAGTTCCCAGTCGCCATAGCGGGTGGGGTCCTGGCCGTCGGGATCCGCCGTCGGGGTCGCGGGCTGGGGCACCGGTACGGGAATGTTGGGCGACAGGTGAGTGGGCGGGGTGACGTGAGCCGGGCGTTCGCCCATCGCGATGGTCCTTCCGATTGCGGCCGATCCGCATCATGTCCACATGGGTATGGTGATCGATCCCCCGCAAGTAGCCGCCATTCCGATCGTCGTCGCTCCGGTCGCCGATCCGCCCGGCACGCCCGCCCGTCGCTCGGCGCTGCGGCTGCTCGATGCGGTGCTGCGACGCGGGCAGGCGCTCGACGCGGCGATGCCCGGTGCGACGCGCGAGCTGCCGCGATCCGACGATCGCGCGTTTGCCCATGCGATCGCGGCGGAGGTATTGCGCCGCCTGCCCGATCTCGACGCGCTGATCGACGGCGCCACACGCCAGACGCTGCCGCCCGACGCGAAGGCGCGGATGGCGTTGCGGATCGCGCTGGTGCAGGCGCTTGTGCTGGGTACGCCGCCGCACGCGGCGATCGCGACCGTCCTGCCGCTGGTCGATGGTGGTCCGCGCAAGCTGGTCCATGGCGTCTTCGGCACGCTGACCCGCGCGGGTGTCCTGCTTCCCGAGGCGCCGACCCTGCCCGAAGCGGTCGCGGACCGCTGGAGCATCGCCTGGGGCGAGGACATGGTGGCTGCCGCCGGCTGCGCGATCGCCGCGCCGCCGCCGCTCGACGTGACGCTTCGGGGCGATGCGCCCGAGGGGCTGGGCGGCATCTCGCTCGCGCCTGGCCATCGCCGGCTGGAGCGGGGGACGGCCGTGACCGACCTGCCAGGCTATGCCGAAGGCGCGTGGTGGGTGCAGGACATCGCCGCCTCCATCCCCGCCCGGCTGCTCGGCACACCGCCCGAGCCGGGCGCCACCGTGCTGGACCTGTGCGCCGCGCCGGGCGGCAAGACGATGCAGCTTGCCGCCGCCGGCTGGCGCACGGTGGCGGTGGATGGCTCGCAAAGTCGTCTGGCGCGACTTCGCGACAACCTCCATCGCACGCGGCTGAAGGCCGACGTCGTGCGCGCCGATTTGTTGGAATGGTCTCCGGCCGAACCGGCGGCGGCGGTGCTGCTGGATGCGGCGTGCAGCGCGACCGGCATCTTCCGTCGCCACCCCGACGTGCTTCACCGGGCGCGTCCGGCCGTGATCGAGGCGGCGGCGACCCTCCAGGCGCAGCTCCTGGCCCGCGCGGCGGCGTGGGTGCGGCCGGGCGGCACCCTTGTCTATGCCGCCTGCTCGCTGGAGCCGGAGGAGGGGGAGGAGCAGATCGGCCGCTTCATGGCCGCGCACCTGGAGTTCGAGATCGATCCGGTTCGCGCCGGGGAACTGCCCGACGGGATCGCGCCCGATCCGCGCGGCTGGGTCCGCACGCTGCCCGGCATGGTGGCGGGGCAGGGGGGCTGCGACGGCTTCTTCGTCGTCCGGCTGCGGCGGGCCGGATAGGCCGGGAAGCGCAAGTCCACCGGCATGACGCAACGCTTCTAAACCGCGCCGACCCGCTCTAGGATTATATACTCATGACCCAGCCCGTCCGCATTTCGCCCTCCATCCTGTCCGCCGATTTCGCCAGGCTGGGCGAGGAGGTGCGCGCGATCGACGCCGCGGGCGCGGACTGGATACACATCGACGTGATGGACGGACATTTCGTCCCCAACATCACGATCGGCCCCGCGGTGGTGAAGGCGATCCGGCCGCTGACCGACAAGCCCTTCGACGTTCACCTGATGATCGCGCCGGCGGACCGCTATCTCGATGCGTTCGCGCAGGCCGGTGCGGACACGATCCTGGTCCATGTCGAGGCGGGGCCGCATATCCACCGTTCGGTCCAGCACATAAAGGCGCTGGGCAAGCGCGCCGGCGTCGTCCTCAATCCCGCCACGCCGGCAAAGGTGCTCGATTACCTCCTGGACGAGGTGGACGAGGTGCTGGTGATGAGCGTCAATCCCGGTTTCGGGGGCCAGCACTTCATCGCCGGCCAGCTCAAGAAGATCGCCGCGATCCGCCGCATGATCGATGCCACCGGACGCGCGATCGACCTGGAGGTGGATGGCGGCGTCGATCCCGACACCGCGCGCCTCTGCATCGAGGCGGGCGCCGACGCGCTGGTGGCGGGCACCGCGATCTTTCGCGACGGTCCGGCCGGCTACCCCGCCAACATCGCCGCGTTGAGGGGCGGGTGAGCGACGCCGACCCGGACGATCGGGGTGAGGGCGCGCTGGACGGTATCGAGCCCGGCCGCTGGCTGATCCGGCTTGGCGGGGAGAACGGACCGTCCCTCGCCGATCGGCTGGCGGAGCGGTTCCAGCGACTGACGTGGCGCACGCCGATCCATACGATACGGCTGAAGGGCCGCTATCCGCTCAAGCTGCTGGCGGTGCCCGACGATCCGTTGCCAGGCGATGTCGCGCGCGGGCGGGCTCTGCTCGACGGGCGGTTGATGTTCCAGGGCGAGGAGCGCGATCTGGCTACGCTCGACCTCGCGCGTCCCGACTGGAGCCGGCCGTTCGGCGAGCATCTCCACGGTTTCGACTGGCTGCGCGACCTGTCGACCGTCACGACGCGCGCGCGAGCCGCCCCGATCGCCGAGACGCTGATGGCGCGATGGCTCGCCGTGCACGGCGACAGTGTGGCGGGCGAGGCATGGCGGCCGAGCCTGTGGGGAAGGCGTCTGCTCGCGTGGACCAGCCACGCTCCGCTGATCCTGTCGTCGTCGGACCTCGTTTATCGCTCAAGCGTGCTCCATGCGCTGGCCCGGGGCGCACGGCACCTCGATCGCGGCGCGGACAAGGCGACGCCGGGCGCGAGCCGGGTGGTCGCCTGGGCGGGGGTGATCGTCGCCGGACTGCTGATCCCCAATGGAGAGCCGCGGCGCGCGTTCGGGGAGGCGGGGCTTGCCCGCGCGCTGGGCACCGCGCTGTTCGATGATGGCGGCACCGTCAGCCGCTCGCCGCGCCAGCTGCTGGCGATCATCGAGACGCTGGTGTGCCTGCGCGCCGCCTATGCCGCGCGCCGGCTGGAGCTGCCCGAGCCGTTCGTGCGGGCGATGGCGCGGATGGTGCCGGCGCTGCTGGGCGTCAGCCATTCGGACCAGGGGCTGTCGAGCTGGCAAGGCGGAGGACCGACCCGCCCTGACCGGCTGGCCGAGGTGATCGCGGCGAGCGGCATCCGCGCCCGGCCGCTGCGCCAGGCCCGCGACTGGGGCTATCAACGACTGGCCGCGGGAAGCGCGGTCGGCATCGTCGACGCGGCGCCGCCGCCGGTCGCCCGGGTGGTGGACGGCGGCTGCGCCTCGACGCTGGCGTTCGAGTTCTCCGATGGGCCGATGCGACTGGTGGTGAACTGCGGCGGAGCGCGCGCGGGCATCGCGACGCTGCCGGCGGCGCTGGTCGAGGGGCTTCGCACCACCGCCGCCCATTCGACGCTGTGCCTGGCCGACACCAATTCCACCGCCATCCAGGCGGACGGCACATTGGGCCGCGGCGTCGGCTCGGTGGAGCTTGGCCGGCAGGAGAGCGGGGGCTCTAGCCGGATCGAGGCGAGCCACGACGGCTACGTCCGCCGCTTCGGCTTCATCCATCGCCGTACCCTGGTGTTGACCGGCGACGGGCGCGAACTGCGCGGCGAGGACATGCTGCTGCCCCAGGGACGCCGCCGCCGCACCGCGCCGACGCCCTTCGCGGTCCGCTTCCATCTGGGTGCCGGCGTGGACGCGGCGCCGACCAGCGACGGGCTGGGTGCGATCCTGCGCGGCCCCGGCGCGGCGCTGTGGCAGTTCCGCTGTCGCGGCGGCGCGCTGGCGGGGGAGG
>NZ_CAHJWX010000111.1 GCF_903643065.1 Sphingomonas bacterium
GTCAGCCAGACCGAGGCGCTCCAGCACCTGCGCCCGCCCGATCATCAATCTGCGGAGGTCGGCATCGGGCGACGCTTTGGAGCCTGGGCGCAGGTCGGCCACCCCCGCGCCCTCGTCCATCGCCGCTCTCAGGGCCCAATCCAGTCCCGTCCAGCGCTCCGCGCCGACTTCCCGCTCAAGGCCCGATCGGATCGCCTGCTCCGAGCGCGGGCCGAGCTCCAGGCCGACCAAGTCCTCCGCCCGGGCGCGAAAGCCGCGGCTGATATACTCGCGGCTGATGACGAGATCGGCCCCGTCCTGATCGACGCCGCGGGCGAGCACATGGACGTGAGGCTGGTCGGTGTTCCAGTGATCGACCGCAACCCAGTCTATGGGCGTTCGGAGATCTTGGCTTGCGCGGGTCATCAGGTCGCGGGTGAACGCGCGCAGGTCGGCCACCTCGGGCGCGTCCTCGGGCGATACGATGAAGCGGAAATGGTGCCGGTCGTCCGCACAGCGCTCGGCGAAGGCCGACACGTCGGCGGTGTCGCCGCGCGCATCGAACAGGCGAGCGTCGGCGCCGTCCCGGGTCACGCCATCGCGCTGCAGATAGCTGAGATGCTTGGCGAGCGGGGCCGAGCGGAAACGCGCGCCTCGCTGACGCACGACGCGGGCCTTGATGACGACGCGCCGCTGGGGCGAGCGGAGCGCGAGCGCCGCGGCCGCCGCCCGTCCGCGCCCGAAGCCGCCGCCTCTACCCGACGCACCACGACCAAGCCCTGGACCTGTATGCCCGGCCTTGCGGGCGGCTCGCATGACCTGGCCGACGAAAGTCTGAGGCTTACCCGCTCCCCGCCCGCCGTCCCGGACCCGGCCGGGTCGGACGCGCACCTCGTCGTCGCGGCCGCTCATAGGGCTTCGCCGGGCGCGCGGAGCCCGAAGCTGGCACCTAAGTCGTTGCCGTAGGTTGGAAATACGTTCTTCGTGCCAGCCTGGCGGCCGGCGGAGCTGGCAGGCCGCGGCTTCCTAAGTCTATGATTTGTCGAGCGAAGCGCGCACCCCGAACACCCAGGGCTGGCAGCCCTTTTATCTCGCCCTCTTTCCCATCCTCCACAAACGACGCATCTCCCCCCGCCGCCTATCTCTGCGGGACGTGTGAACCCTGCGATCGATCTGCCCATCCCGTCGTCGCTCAGTGATGGTCGTGTGGCGCGAAAAGCGAGTTTGGCACCATCGCGCTGGTTGGCGAGGGAGGGGTCGGCTGCGAGATCGATGCGGGATGAACGTCGCTCGCTGCATCATGCTTGCTCCTATGCTCGGCGGCCTGTTTGCTGATTAAAGGAGCCACGAACAGGCGGTCGCGTGCATCGAGGACAGTCTCGTTCTCCGCGATGATCCGGAGGATCCGTTCCCGTTCGGCTGCAAGCTGAACAGCAGGCTCGACGACGTTCAGCGCGACGAAGATCGGTGCGGTGCGTGGGGAGAGTGCGGCGGCTTGGCTGCTCACGTTCGATCCTGGAGCGAGGTCGGCACCGATCGACGGCCCGAGCCGCGACAGGTATCGAACGGTCTCGCCGGGCAGCGGACGAACGCCGTTCAGATGATCTTCCCAGCGACCGGGACCGGCATTGTAGGCGGCGAGAAAACCGCTCGCCCCGTAGCGGTCGTAGAGTTCCCGGAGGTAGGCCGCGCCCGCCATGATGTTGTCGCGGACGTTCCAGGGATCGGCGCCGAGGCCGTAGCGCGCGGCGAGGCTGGCGTAGGTCCCCGGCATGATCTGCATGAGGCCGATCGCGCCTTTCGGCGACAGCGCCTGTGGATCGCCGCGACTTTCGACCTGCATGACTTCGGCGATCCAGCGGGCCGGAACGCCGAACCGCGCCGAGGCCTCCGCGATCGTCTGAGAGAGGCCGAACGATTGCACCGGCTGCTCTCGAGATCGCACGGCGGTCGGCTGCGCGTGCGTCACGGAAGCCCAGGCCGCGACCAGGCCGATGACGCTTCCTGCGCGCAGCCCGTATCGCCGAGACGGCCGAGAAGAGAGAGAGGCGCGCATCTCAGTCGCCGCTCCGGGTCCAGATCGGCTGCGCCCAGCCGACGATGGTGGTGCGAGACAAGGGGCCGAAATACCGACCATCGAGCGAGTCTGGTCGGTTCGCGTTGAACAGGAACACCTGGTCGGCGGCGAGCACGGTGCAGCCCTGCCAAACCGGCAGCGGACGGCCGCGGCGATCATGGCCGAGCGCTTCACCGACCGTCACGCCGTCGATGCTGACGGCGGCTCCCATCCGACAGATCCTTTGCCCGCCGACTGCAGCCACATGCTTCAGCAGCGGCACGCCGCGCGGAAGATAACCTCCGTCGGAGAGGAACCAGACCAGCACCTCGGGGGGTCGCACAACGACGATGTCCGAGACATTAGGCTCCGGCTCCGGCTGCACACGATAGAGGCCGATCGGCACGCTCGCACTCGCGTTCCAGATGAGCTGGGGCGGCGGCGACGCCACGCTCGGCAACACCACGGCGCAGCTCGCGAGGAGCGTCAGGGCGAGCGTTTTCGAGGCAATCGTCATGCGGAAATCCTTCTCCTGAGCAGCCAGGCGCTGTGTCGGTCGGCGCTGTACGGGCGCACGAGCTGGCCGGTGGCGATGCGGTTGCCGACATGCCGCCAATGGTCCGGGCAGGCGTCCTCGGCGTGCACATCGAGTGCTTCGACCTGGTCGATGGCCGCGAGCACCTGCTCGACCTTCGGCCAGCCGGAGATCCGCAGCAGGATCTCCGCGCCCGGCCGGACGAGCGGGACGGTAGACAGCGGCTGGCCGGCGTCGACGGCGCGGAGAACGTCGATGCGGCTGACGATGGTGCCGTAGTCGTTGGACGCCCAGCGGACGAAGGCGAAGACCGCGCCGGGCGCGAACGCGAGGACGCGGCGACGACGGTCGAGGATGCGCTCCTGCGCCTCCTGGCCGAACCGTATCCAGCGCTCGATCTTGCCTTCGAGGTGGATCAACTCGACTTCGGTGAGCGCGGTCACGGCGCCGCTCCGCGGTCAGCTGCGCCATCGCCGAACTCGCGCTCCAGCAGCGTCCGCAGCATCTCGGCGACGGTGATGCCGCGCTCGAAGGCGGTGATCTTGATCCGCCCGCGCAGCACCGGGGTGACGTCGATGGTCAGCCGCGCGGTGTACTCGGCGACGGACCCCGTGCGAGAATCCGGCTCGCGCACCCAAGCGTCGGCCGCGCCCGGTCGTGCGGCGAACCGGGAGGTTGGACGCGGGCGGGTCATGGTGCGAGACCCTCGATCTCGGCGGCGAGCGCGGCGATCTCGGCGGCCGCGAGACAACCCGGATCGAGCTCCTCGGCGAGACGGCCGGTACGGGCTGCGTCGGCGAAGATGACTCGCTGACCGACACGGGCGGCGAGCACCGGCGGGTCATGCTCGGCCAGCGCCTGGGCGGTTTCGCGCGCGATGATGGTGCGGGCCGCGCAGCGGTTCAGCACCATGCGCGCGGGCAGGCCAGGCCGGAACACGCGCGCCTCACCCAGCAGGCGCAGCATCTCCGCCGAGGCCCAGCCGTCCAACGGCGAGGGCGTAGCGGGGATCAGCACCAGATCGGCGGCGAGCAAGGCGGAGCGCGCGACGCCGGCGATCCGCGGTGCGCCATCGACGATCACATGATCCGCGTCCGCGGCGATCGCCGGGAGCTCGCGGTGCAGCGTCTCGCGCGGCAGCCCGAGGACGCCGAAAAGGCGCGGCACGCCTTCCCGGGCGCGCTGCTCGGACCAGTCGAGCGCCGACCCTTGCGGGTCCGCATCGACCACCACGACACGCTTCCCCTTCCCGGCCCATTTCCCGGCGAGGTGCAGCGCCAGCGTCGTCTTGCCGACGCCGCCCTTTTGGTTGACCAGCGCGACGATCATGGCCGTCGCCCTGCTGGCGAAGCCGACTTATTCACCGCCTCGCGCGCACGCGCGTCTTTAGAGTTAGATTCTGTTAAAGAGTTAAGGGCTTCGAGGCCCAACGTAAGCTGCTGATCAGCTGCCTCTTTCGCCCTGTCCGTATTTACGGCTTGCGCCCGAAGTCCCGATGATCGTGCGCCCGGAGTCCCGACACCCCCGCGCCCGAAGTCCCGATAGTCCGGCGGGCCCGCGCGCGAGTTATCCACAAGCCCCCGCGGTCCATCCGGGCGCATGACGATGAACTCGCCGAGAAAGCCGGTCGCGTCGAACACGCGCTCGATGTCCAGCCAATAACCGGGGAGCGGCTGACGTGCGGCGATCCGACGGATGTCCAACGCGAAGTCGGTGAACCGGGCGGTGGACGCGCTCTTGGTGTGCAGATGGCGGAGATCGAAGCGCCAGCCTTCCGCCTGGCGGCCCGCGTGCTTGCGGGCGACGCGATAGAGCCAGCGCTCGATGCCGCCGGTCAGGGCGAAGTAGCCGGGGTCGATCGTTAGGACGAGCCGGCGATCGAGGACGCCCTGATAGAACCAATCGGGGAGCACGAACTCCATGCCCTCGACGCGGCCCCCGCGAGTGACGAGCTCCTCCCACTCGTTGATCCAGGAGAACTGCTGCCGTCGCCAGTGTTCGCCTTGGCGGATCGTGGTGCGGATCACGGTCGACTGCAGGCGCGTGAGCGCGCCGCGCAGGAGTTGATATTCGCGGTTGCCGGTGGCGCGTCCGATCGCCGTCAGGAGCTGGTAGGGCGTGAAGCGGAAGAACCGCGAGGTGGGCAGGCCGCGATCAAGCGCCTCTACGATCTGCGAGCCCGCCCAGATCAGGACGTCCGCGTCCCAGATCGTCGCCATGCCATGTTCCGGAACGGCGTAGACCTGCACTTCCGTATCTCCGGTTTGGTAGGCGATCGGGGTCACACGCTTGGCCTTGGCGAGGGAGAAGAACGGCCGTTCCATGAGGTCGCGCTGGTCGCGGGTGGCGAGCGGGCCGGAGAGCGCCTCGAACACATCGAGCGACTCGCGCTCGCTGGAGGCGGCGAGCCGGCGCACCCTCAGCGCCGCGCTTGGCCCGCATAGCGAGCGAGCGGATTGGAATGGGGCTTGGCCGGGAGAACGGCGTCGGCGAGCTGGTCTTCGGTGGAGGTCTTGGCGCCGCGGTTCAGCCAAGCCTGAAGGTCGTCGAGGCGATAGACGACGCGGCCGCCAAGCTTGGAGTAGCGCGGCCCCGTTCCGTAGGTTCGGTGCTTCTCCAGGGTGCGGCCGGAAAGCCCGAGAAAACGGGCCGCTTCCGGCGTGCGCAGGCAGCGAGGCGGTAGACCGGCAAGGGGGTCGGGCATGTGTAGCGCCTTCCAGAGTGTTGCGAGCGCCGTCGCGTCGAAGCGGCGGCTTGCACGCACCCTGGGGGAGGGCGCCTGACGGGGTGGATGACGATCTTATCGGCGGTTGGTCGTCATCCCCGCCAAACCTCTACCGGCCGCGGCGACCAGGCCGCAGCAGGTCGAGATAGCCGCCGCGCATGAGGTGACGGCCGTAGCGAACGAGACGGATCGCCTGTCCGCGCAGGCTGTCGTCGCGAAAGGCGGGTCCTCGTGGGACGCGGTCACCGAACAGCACCTCGGCGATCGCGCGGTATTCCGCGCCCGCAAGCGAGGCGTCGAGCGCTCTGAGCGCCAGCTTCAATCGCCGACGCCGATAGGGCGACAGGCTGGTGGGCTGAGTGCGACGCCGCACCAGTATGCTATACAGCTGCCGGGCGATTTCGATACGTTCTTCGAACAGCTCGTCGAACGGAAGGACAAATGCCGTTGCGCCTGCGGGTATGCACGAGAGGAGTAGGGCGCGGTGGGATGACTTCGAGGCGCTCAGCTCCAGATATTCGCCTTCAGCGGCCGACGTGATGTGGGTGGCGTCGATCGCGGCCAGATCGGATCCCGCAAACAATGACAACGGCACTCGGGTCAGAAGGGCGAGGTGTGGATCGACCTGTGGGAGCCAAACCGTAATCGCCTGATCGGCGCGGGTGTTCGGGTTCACCGCGAAATCGCAACCCCCAGCGCGCAAGCGCCGGTGGAGGTTGATCGTCCGCCAACTCGTCGTGCAGCGTCTCGTAGTCGGCGGCATACATGTCGTTGCGCCGCAGGAACTCGTGCGCGATCTTCTCGATGCCGAGTTGGTCCACGTAATCGTAGGCGGAGCCGTCCCGCCAGTCGCCGCCCGATGCGGCCATACGACGTCCCTCCCTGCAAGAACGCCTACGCCGCGACTGGGAGGAACGTTCCGTGAACAGGCTAGCCGAAGGGCGGCGATCGTTTAAAGGCTGCGTAGGCGCAACGCGTGTTGCGCAGCGTGCTACGTCAAAGACTTAGTGGCCCCGACTCTCCGCAAGGAGGTCGCGATATCCGACGCGCGTCATCCACCGGGCGCGTTCAAGATGGGCGGCATGGACTCTGCGAGCGCGCTCGGGATCGAGGTGAGGGTCCAGCCCGAGCACAATCGAAGAGACCTCGCGCCAGTCCGCGCCCTCTGCGGCAGCGTCCAGCAGCCGCAG
>NZ_CAHJWX010000112.1 GCF_903643065.1 Sphingomonas bacterium
CAGGCCAGCGTCGGGTCGCGCGTCACCGCCGCCAGCGTCGCTCGGACCCGTTTCCCGGGCCAGTCGCGCTCCAGCGTCAGGTGCAGCCCGACGAGGTGGACGTGCGCCGACTGGATCGTCCGCCGCTCGGGCTCGCCCGGATGCTGCGCGCAATAGGCGTCGACGGTGAGCCGATGCGCGGCCATGTACGCCGGATCGCCATACTCGCGCGCGAGCAGCTCGCCATAACGCGCCCAGCAGGCGGGCGACGCGCCGAGATAGCCATGGGCCGGGCCGGTCGCGGCGGGGAGTGCCAAGCCGCAGCCGGGGCAGCGCCCGCTCAGTGGACGAACCGCGCCACCACGTCGCGGTAGGAGCGGCTGACCTTGACGCTGGCGCCCGAGTTGAGCACCAGGAAGCATTCGCCATTGGTGTGCGGCTTCACCGTCTTGACCAGATCGAGGTTGACGATCGTCGAGCGGTGGATGCGCTGGAAGCGGCGCGGATCGAGGCGTTTCTCCAAGTCCTTCATCGTCTCGCGCAAGATTAGCGTGTTGTCGCCGGTATAGATGCACATGTAATCGCCCGCCGCGTCGATTCGCTCGATCTTGTCGACGTCGACGCGGAAGATCTGGCCCTGATCCTTGATGTTGATCAGCTTTTCAAAGCGGTTCGCGTCCACGCCCCCGCCGGCGCCGTCCGCCGCCAGATCGGCGGCGGCCTCCGGCGCATGCTCGGCGAGCGCGGCCTTGAGCGTTTCCGCCTCGCCGACGCTCTGCTTCTCGCTCAGCCGCTGGCGGACGCGGTCCAGCGTGTCGGCGAGCCTGGTCTCCTCGACCGGCTTCATCAGGTAATCGGCCGCCTGCGCCTCGAACGCGCGCAATGCGTGGTCGCCATAGGCGGTGACGAAGACGAACAAGGGCGGCTCCACCTCCATCAGTCCCTGGACGACCGAGAAGCCGTCGAAGCCGGGCATCTGGATGTCGAGAAAGACGAGGTCGGGCTTGTGCGTCTTGATCGCGCGGATCGCCTCGCGGCCGTTCAGACAGATGCCGATGATCTCGATGTCCGCGTGCGGCTGCAGCCGCAATTGCAGGCCCTGATTGGCCAGCGGCTCGTCGTCGACCAGGATCGTGCGGATCGTCATGCGGCTTGTCTCCCCACGTCCTCGACCTGGAACGGGATCTCGATGGTGACGGCGAACCCGCCCTCTGGACGCGGCGCGCTGAACAGGCGCTGATCGGGACCATAGGCCTGGGCGAGCCGATCGCGGATGTTGGCGAGGCCGACGCCGGTCGACCGGCTGATCGGCAGCGCGCAGCCGGGCGTGCCGGGGCCGGTGTCGGCGACGGCGATGCGGACGCGTTCGCCCTCCACCTGCGCCGTCACGCAGATCTCCGCGCCCTCCTCCTGCGGCGTCACCGCGTATTTGATCGCGTTCTCCACCAGCGGCTGGAGCAGCAGCGAGGGGAGGCGCGCATGTTCGGCGGCGGGATCGATGTCGAAACGCGGGCGCAGCCGGTCCTCGAAGCGCATCTTCTCGATCTCCAGATAGAGCTTGAGCGTCTCCACCTCCTGCGCGACGGTGACGTGCGCGGTGGGCTCGTTGGCGAGCGTGTAGCGCAGGAACGAGGACAGGCGGCTCAGCATCGCATTGGCGCGCTCGGTCTGCTTGAGCAGCACCAGCGTCGAGATCGAGTTGAGCGTGTTGAACAGGAAATGCGGGTTGAGCTGATAGCGCAGCATCGCCAGCTGCGCCGACGACGCCTGCGTCTCCAGGTCGCGCATCTGATCGATCTGTTCCTCGACGATCAGGTAGAAGTTGATCCCGAAATACAGCGCCGACCAGCCGGCGAGCACGGTGAAGGCGACATAGATGGCGAGCAGCATGCGGGCGAGCGTGACGCCGGGCTGTTGCGTCTGGATGTAGGAGAACGAGGCGGCGTCGAGCACCGCGTAGAGCAGCGTCGCGGTCGCCAGCGTCGCGACGGTGAGCAGCACGCCGGCGACGCGCGGCAGCGTGCGGAAGAAGCCAAACAGCGTCGACAGCAGCAGCGTCAGGCAATAGCCCAGGATCGTCTCGACGATGACGGGGATGATGACGTCGAGCGATGGCCCGTTCGAGATCGCCGACACGCCGCGCAGCACCAGATAGCCGCTCCAGCCGACCGCCTGCAATGTCCAGAACGCGCGCGCCTTGTCCTCGAAAAACGGGCGGACGTTGAGCCGGACGTGGGGAACGGGAGCGGGAAGCGAGGCCATGCGTGGGCCGGGGTATAGCCAAGCGTCGGCGATGGCGGAAGCGCCCGTCGATGTGGGACCTTTCCGCCAGGACGAGGGCCGCCGTTCCGGGTGGAACGGCGGCCCCGATCGTGGTCGCGGGCGCGCCTAGAAGGTGAAGCGCGCGCCGATGCGGATCGTGTAGAGCGACTGCGTGATGTTGAGGTTCTTCGCGTTCGGCCCGACATAGGACGAATAACGGTACTGGGCGCAGACCTGCGACGAGGTCGTGTCGCCGACCGCCGGCAGGCCGGTCGGGTTCTGCGCCGCCGTGGCGTTGATGTTCGCGACCGCGAAGCCGGTCGGGATCGCCCGCGACAGGCACTGGACGCTGACGACGGAGGCCGTCGCGTCGTTGAAGGTCGGGCTGACCTGACGCAGGCCACCCCATTTGGAATTCAACAGGTTGGTGAAGTTGTTGATGTCGGCGAACACCGACACCTTCGATTTGCCGATGAAGGTCGGCACCTCCTGCTCCAGATGGAGATCAATGGTCGTGTTGGCCCGGCTGCGCAGGATGTTCTTGGCCGCGATCTGGCCACGATATTTGCTCAACGCGGTCCCGTTGATCAGCCCGTCGAGCGCGGCCTGCGTGGCTGCGCTATCGTAGCTGACGAGCGGGTCGGTTGTGCTGGTGGGCACGTAAAGTAGGTTCGTCGACGCGCTGCCGGTCTGGACGGTCCCGAACACCGCCGAGCGATTGGTGGAGTTCGCGAGATCGTTCATGACGATGCTGTACGGCTTGCCCGCGCGGCTCTCGCCGAACAGCTGGAAGCGGGTCTTGTAGTCGCGGAAGAAGGCATGGTCATAGCCGAGCGAATATTTGAAAATCCACTTCGTCTGCTGGTCGGACGTGCCCAGCACCGGGCGGTTCGGATCGGCGAAGACTTGGAAACGATAATTGGAGTTGATCGTCGACGAGGTGGCGTTGCCCGTGTCGCGGATGTCCTCCAGCGTGTAGCTGCCGCCGAGCGACAGGCCCCAGTCGAACGTCTTGTCGATCCGGACGACGCCGATATGGCTGCGGCCCTTTGACGAGCTGCCTAGCTGGACGTCGTAATTGTTGTCGGCGAAGTTGCCGCTGATGTTGCCGTAGCGCGGCCGGCCGTCGGGCAGCTGGCCAACGACGACCGAGCGGATGTCGGTGAAGATCGGCGAGTCGACCGTGTTCGAATAGTAGTAATCGGCGCCGATGTTGACGCCGAACAGCGTGTAGTCGGCCGACAGGGTGGCCTTGAGCGAGCGCGGCAAGTGCCAGTTCTGCGCGATCGAGCCGGTATTGGTGTTGGGAAATGCCGCGTTGGTCGCGGTGTTGGTCGCGATCGCGCGCAGGTTCGGATTGACGACGCCGGTCACGTTGTTGAGCGCCAGGTCACAGGTCGAGCCCGCGACGTTGCAGGTCGGATCGACCGTGCCGTTCGTCAGGTATCGGTTGATGGTGACCTGGTTGGTGGTGAGTGTGTTGGAGAAGCTGTTCGACAAATAGATGTCGGGCGAGCCGCCGCCGAAGATGCCGGCGCCGCCGCGCAGCCTGACCCCGGCGAGGAACTTGCTCGGCTTGTAGTTGAAGCTGACACGCGGCTCGAACTGGTCGAGGCCCTTGTACGTCTTGGTGTTCGGAACACCGTAACGAGCCTGGTAGAACGGGTCGTAGATCGGCCGGTCGTCCATGGCATACAGGCTCTCGCGCACGCCGTAGGTGAACAACAGGTCCGGTGTCGCCTGCCAGTCATCCTGGAAGCCGAACGTGTACTGAGTGTAGTGGAAATTAGCCGCCGCGGTACCCGGCCCATTGATCTCGGCTGCATAGATCAGTTGGTTGGCGCGACCCAAACGATAGTCGGCCAGCGAGTCGAAATACCAGGAGCCCAGGCTGTTCTGCACGAAATTGTTGAAGGTGCGGTTCTCCGTGATCTCCGCGAGCAACTTCACCTCATGCCCGCCGGCGCGGTAGCGCGCCAGGAACGAGCCCGCCCAGGTATCGAAGAACAGCTGGTTGGTCTGGCGCGAATTGTCGGGACCGAAGAAGATGCGCGGCGTACCGGTCGAACAGCCCGTCGCCAGCGAGGCGAGCTGGGTGGCGCCCGATGGCGTGGTCGTGTCGGTGGGATCGGTGCAAACGCCGAACTGGCCCGTGTTGCGGCCCAGCAGCGGCTCCTGGCCGCGCTTGCTGTACTTGTAGAGACCACGGACCTCCGTGGAAAACTGATCGGTCCAGTCCGAATTGAGCTGGACGATGCCGGCCTTGAGCAGCTCGGTCAGCGCATAGGCATTCGAACTCAGACCATAAGACGGGTTCGCGGCCCCGGTCGCCGTGTTGTTCTGGCTGACCAGCGAGTCATACGAGTTGATGTAGGACAGCGACAGTCGCTGGCCGTCGGTGATGTTGAGATCGACCTGGCCGACGATCTTCTCGTCCTTGCGCGGGTTCAGCCCCAGCACATCGCCCGGTTGGAAGGCCGGATACCGACCCGATGCGGTGATGCCGTTGACGGTGGGGATGGTGGTCGCGGTCAGGCCCGGGATCTGTCCCGGCAGCGTGCTGAACGGCCTAGGATCGGTGTTGCGCTCGGCCGCGACCATGAAGAACAGCCGGTCCTTGATCAGCGGGCCGCGCAGCATCGCGCCATAGGTCTCGCTCTTGTACTTGGGCAGCACGATCTTGGTGGAGCCGATCCGGTCGCCCGACAGGCCGTCGGTATTCTGCGAGTAGAAGCCGGTGCCGTGGAACTCGTTGGTGCCCTTGAGCAGCACGGTGTCGATCGCGCCGCCCTGGAAGCCGCTCTGGCGGAAATCATAGGGCGCGACGGAGGTGGAGACCTGACCGATCGCGTCGAAGGGGACGGGGCCGCGATTGGTCGGGCTGGCGTCCTGGTTGAGGCCGAACGTGTCCCCCACGGTCACGCCGTTGATGGTGAAGCGGTTGAAGCGCGAGTTGACGCCGGCGAAGGCGACGGCGCCGCCCCGGTCGCCGTTGCTGGCGCGGTCGATGTTGGCGAACGGATCGCGGCGCTCGACATCGCGGACGTCGCGGTTTACCGACGCGACCTTCTGGATGTCCGCCTGACGCAGCACGGTGGAGGGCCCCTGCGAAACGACGCCGGCGCCGCGGATCGAGGTGGCGGTGACGACCACGTCGGCGGTGGCGCCGGAATTGTCGGCGGTCGCGCCAGCGGTCGCCGCCTCGTTCAGCTCGACGGGCAGGCTGAAGGTCTGCTGGACGACCGTGTAGACGTCCGTCACCGACTTGTTGCCCTGCGCGCTCGTCACGTCGACGGTGAACGGGCCGCCGGCGCGCAGGCCGGACAGGGTGAAGGTGCCCGACGCGTCGGTGGTGGTCTGCGCCTTGGTGCCCGAGCCGACATCGGTGGCGATCACGGTCGCGTTGGCGACCGGCGTGCCGGCCGACGTCACCGTGCCGCGAATCGCGGCGGTCGTCTCCTGCGCCGACGCGGCGGCGGGAACGGCGAGCGCCACGGCGGCCGCGCCGAGAAGATAATGGAGTCGCATGAACTTATGTCCCACCCTTGAGAGATCGATTGATCGCGCGGCCTGTTCGCCGTCCGCCGCGTCCCTGACCGTCTTTTATGGCAGCGGGGTGACAGCCGGAAGCGTCGGGTTCCACCCCGCTCCACTCGGATGCGCCGCGTTGCAAAAAGGCATCACTGGCGGCGCGCCGAGCCCCGGCTAGCCATCCGTCCCCGCCACGATCGCGGCCCAGCCGGCCTCGTCGATCACCGCGATGCCCAGCGTCGCCGCCTTTTTCAGCTTCGATCCGGCGTCGCCGCCCGCGATCACGAGGTCGGTGCGCGCCGACACCGCGCCGGCGACGCGCGCGCCCAGCGCCTCGGCCTGTGCCTTGGCCTCGTCGCGCGACAGCGTGACGAGCTTGCCGGTGAACACCACCGTCTTGCCCGTGACGGCGGACGCGCGCGCCGACGCGATGAAGGGCGGCGGCGCCACTTCGCGCAGCAGGTCGTCCCAGACGCGGCAATTGTGCGGCTCGTGGAAGAACGCGCCCAGCGCCGCGACCACGCTGGGGCCGACGCCCCCGATCAGCTCGAACCGATGCAGCATCTCCGCGTCGCCCGCCGCCGCGCGCTCGGCGGCGTCGCGCAGCGCCGGCAGCGTGGCGAAGGCCTTGAGCAGGTCGCGCGCGGTGACTTGGCCGACATGGCGGATGCCGAGCGCGAACAAGAGCCGCGCGG
>NZ_CAHJWX010000113.1 GCF_903643065.1 Sphingomonas bacterium
ACCATCCCAATCACCGATGACTTTGGCGAGATCACGCACGTTCGGTTCGACCGTCGGTCGCTGGCATGGTCGCGACCGGAATGTTCGTCCGGCGAGCGGGCCTTCCGCGTCGGCCTGGCACCCGATGGCGGGTGTCCGCCGCAATGGGTGCCGCGGCGCTGGCGGCTTGGCCGCTCATCAGTGCCGGCGTGGTAATCGCGCTGTCGGTCCTCTTGGTCGGTTCGCCGATCGAGCGCATGATCCGCGACCGCGCGCGCGCCGCCCTCGCAAAGACGAACCGGCGTGACATGCAGGAGCGCCCGTGATGACCGAAGTGGATTACGTGCACCTGGTGACGCGGGTGGTGGAGGTGGTTGGCACCGCGATCATCGTGGTCGGCTCGTTCGGTGCGCTGGTGGTGTTCCTCGCGAACATGGCCAGGACGACGGCGCCGCGCGAGACGCTGGTCGCGAGCTTCCGCTCCAATCTCGGCCGTTCCATCCTGCTCGGGCTGGAGTTCCTGGTCGCCGCCGACATCATCAACACGGTCGCGGTCGAGCCGACGATTCAGAGCCTGATCGTGCTGGCCGGCATTGTCCTGATCCGCACGTTCCTGAGCTTCTCGCTGGAGGTGGAGATCGAGGGGCGCTGGCCGTGGCAACGGGCCGGGGTGACTCAACCGGTAACGCCTGGCGTAGAAGCGCCGGCAGCGCACCATTTCAGCAACTTATCAGGAGAATGACATGGAACAGCCCGGCCTGCACGGACGCCATCGCGACAAGGATGGCGAGATCAGTCGCAAGCACGGCAACACGCTCGTGAGCACCTTGCGCAAGGTCTACGGCCCGTCCTTCGCGCCGGGCGCGACACCGCACGAGAAGCTCTCGACCGTGCTGGCGAAGGTGGACGAGCCGTCGCTCTCCAGGCTGGTCCACGACCATGAGCGCGGCGAGCTGGCGAGTAAGCTCGCCGCCGCCCAGGCCTGACGGGCGATGTTCGGCCTCGGCGGTCCAGCGCGGCCCAAGGCGGTCGCGTTCGACGTGATCGGCACGCTCTTCCCGCTCGAGCCGCTGCGCGCGTCGATCGTCGCGCTCGGCCTGCCGCCGGCGGGGCTGGAGGGCTGGTTCGCCGCCGGATGCCGGGACGCATTCGCAATGGCGGCGGTGGGCGACTTCGCCCCGTTCGCGACCGTGCTCGACGCGGCGCTGGAGCTGGTGCTCGCCGAACAGGGGCTGACGGCGTCTACGCACGAGCGCAGGGCGGTGGTGAAGCAATTGGACGCCCTCGACGCGCGCGAGCACGCGCGGGAGGCAATGGCGCTCCTCGCCGAGGCCGGCATCGCCCTGGTCGCGCTGTCCAACGGCGCGAAGAGCTCGACCAGCAAGCTGCTCAAGCGGGCTGCGCTTGGTAATCTGGTCGCGGAGATCGTCTCGGTCGATGATGTCAAGCTCGCGAAGCCGCGGGCCGAGGTGTACCGACATGCGGCCGAGCGGCTCGGGGTAAGGCCGGAGGAGATGGCGCTCGTCGCCGCGCATCCGTGGGACATCAACGGGGCGGCGGCGGCAGGTCTCGCCACCGCCTATCTGGACGCCGACCGGCCCTTCTCCCGCACGATGCGCAAGCCGGACCTTCAGGGCACCACGCTGCTTGAGCTAGCGCGACAGATCCTCGCGCTCTGACATCCAGGAATCCAGCTAGCGGCCGGCGAGCAATTCGTATTCGATCACGTCATGAGCACAGAAAATGCGGACCTCGTCGCCATGGTCCGACGCTAGGCGCCGCAATCGTTGCAGGTTCGCGAGCCGCGCCACGCGATCGACCTCCATCAGCTTCTGATATCCGCGCAAGCCGGGCGGGCACTCGTACGAGTCACCCCCGATCTCGCCACGGAAGAAGTAGGCGTCGGCCGCATAGAGGAGCCACTTGCCGTTCTCCTCCTGCACCGCGACGCCGCTGTGGCCCCAAGTGTGGCCGGGGAGCGGCACTAGCAGGATCTCGGGTGGAAGCCCTTCTAACCCGCGCACCGTGTCGAAGCCGAACCAGGGCTCGCCGCTGCCCATCGGGTACAGCCGCCAGTTCTCGACGCCGTCCCACTGCCCGGGACGGTAGCGCCGGTGCGCGACGAAGGCGCCGCCGTTGCCCTGGTCCGCCACCTCCTTCTCGCGCGCGGTGACGTGCACGGCGGCGTTGGGGAAATCCTCGAGCCCGCCCGCGTGATCGAAGTCGAGATGGGTCACGACGATGTGCCGCACGTCGGCGGGATCAAACCCTAACGCGCGCACCTGCGCCACGGCGGTCTCCCCGGCCCGAAGCTGCGGATCGTTGAGGGCGAGGAAGAACTTGGCGAGGCGCCGCTCGGGATTGTGGACGTCCCTCGTCCCGTAGCCCGTGTCGACAAGCACGAGACCCGCCTCGCTCTCGATCAGCAGGCAGTGACAGACGAGCGTGCCACGCAGGCCGTCGCTGCGGCCGTCGAACATTCGACCGCCAAGCGGACAGCAGGTGCCGCAGTTCAGGTGGTGGATGCGCATCAGCGCAGCGTCCAGCGGCGCAGCCGGACTCTGGTCCGTTCTTCCAGCGCGGCCTCGCGCGATCGGTTCTGCCACCACCAACCGGCCAACGCGCCCAGGCTCGCGACTAGGACAGCGCCGGAGAGTTCGGCGAGCGGCGACGGACGCGAGCGGGAGGATCTATCGTGCACGGTCACAGAACGATCGGCATGCGGGTCGGACGCTCGATCCCTCGGCTCTATTTGCTCAACCTCGGTTAGCCCCGCGCCCTCACCGTTGTTCTTCCTGCCATCAAACTCTCGATCTGCTCGCCTCGTCAGCTGGGGCGTCGCTCGCGTTGACAAGCGCCGAACCTCCTGCGTGTCGCGGACCCGATAGTCTTAATGGTCAGACTACCCTAATGCTGGCGTGACGCGAACGAGCAAGGAGGCAGCCAGGGTCAGCATCACAACGCCGACGAACGCGTCGAGGACGCGCCATGCCGCCGGTCGGGCGAAGACCGGTTCGAGCAGGCGAGCACCGAAGCCGACCGCGGCGAACCAGGTGAAACTCGCCACCGCCGCACCGGCCACGAAGATCGGGCGCAGTTCGACCGGCTGGCTTGATCCGGCGGCACCCATCAGCAGCACCGTGTCGAGATAGACATGCGGGTTGAGGAAGGTGAACGCGGCCGTCGCCGCGAGCACCTGGTTGAGCGTCGCGCCCTGGGTGTCGCCGACGACCATGGCCTGGGGAGCAGCCATGCGGCGCAGCGCCTTGACCCCGTACCAAGCGAGGAACACGGCGCCGCCCACCGTCAGGGCGGTGGTCAGGCGCGGAATGGCGGCGAGGAAGACGCCGACACCGCCCACCCCGGCCGCGATCAACAACGCATCGGCACCGCCGCAGAACAGCACGACCGCGCCGACATGCTCGCGCCGCAGCCCTTGCCGCAGCACGAACAGGTTCTGCGCGCCGATCGCCACGATGAGCGCGGCGGACAGGAAGAACCCCGACGCGAAGGGAGAGAGGATGCTCGTCATCGAATTACTTACCTAGCGCCAGCCACCCTGCGGCATGTCGCCGTCCTGTCGACCGGCAGTCATGTGGGAATGTCAGCGATGCGCTCGGCGTTCGCTAGTGCGATACCGTTCTCGCGGTGGTGGAAGTCGCTGAGCGCCTGGTAGACCTGTAGTCGCGCGCGCATCACCGAGCCGAGCGGCCGGTGCGCGGCGAGGCTGTGCGCCGGGGTGAAGGTCATCACCTCGTCGAAATAGCGCACCCGCTCAGGACCATAGGCGGCCTGGCGTGGCAGCCGGATCGTCGCGATCGTGCGGTAGGGGCTGACCTCGACCGGCCAGTCGACCGGCGCGTCCTCGATCGGCTGCCGATCCTCGTCCGTCCAGAGCTGTGCCTTGAGCTCGTAGGTCGCGTCATGCGCGGCAAAATAAGCGGCGGCGGCATGGCGGAAGCTGTCCTCGTACTCGGGCACGACCAACTCGCCGACCACGCAGGCCGAGCTCTTGGCGTGGCTCGCCCGCACCGCATGGTGTTTGCGCTGTTCGACGGTCTCGGTCTGGGCGGTCATGCCCTTGATGATGCCGTCGATCGTCGCCTGCTCATCGGCGTCAGGTTGCTCAATAGTCGGGCTGTAACGAAGATAGGTCATGGATTGTCGCTCGTGTTCGATGATCAGCGGGCGGGCTGAAAGGAGAAGAGCTGCGTCCGGATCGACGGCGGCGCGCCGGGGGTGAACCACTGCGTGTCCTGGATATGGCTGGCGGTGACGTAGATCGTGCCGTCCGACCCCTCGGCGAAGGTGTCGGGCCAGCGCAGCCGCCTGTCGGTGAGGACGGTCTCGACCGCGGTGCCGTTCAGCCGCTTGATCGAGTAATCGGTCGGCGAGGTGAGATAGAGCGTGCCTGCCTTGCTCATCCACAGCCCGTCGGCGACATGCGTCGTCGCGACGGTCCTGACCGCCCTGGCGCGATCGGCCTCGCTCACCTCGGCGCGCAACTTGGCGGTATCGATCGAATACAGCGTCTCGCCGGTCAGCGCCTGCCAATAGAGCGTCCTGCCGTCGTTCGCGGTGGCGATGCCGTCGGCGGCAAAGGCGGGCTGGCGGCCGTCCGGCCGCACCAGCGGCTTGCCGTCGAGCTTCACCGTCACGCGCTTGTCGATCTGCGTCGAGGGGTGGCCGTCGAGCGCGCGGAAGCTCCTGCCGCTCTCCAGATCCACGACGATGATCGCGCCGCGCGTGCCGCTGTCGGTGATGTAGCCGGTCTTGCCGTCGGGCGAGAAGCGGATGTCGTTGAGGTAGGTGCCCTGCAACGCCACGTCGCCCGGCACCGCGATGACCTTGGTCACCGCGTTGCTCTTCAGGTCAATCCGCACGAGCTTGGGCGCGCCTTCGAGGATCTTCTCGTTCCCCGGCGCGCCGGGATCGAGCACCCAGAGGTTGCCATGGCCGTCGGGCACGATCGACTGCACGCAGACGAAATACTCGCCGACCGGCAGCTCGTTGGCGCGGGCGTTGCGCCAACTGTTCCACTTCGCATCGGGATAGGGCTTGAGCGAACCGTTCGGCAGCACCTCGGCGACGGAGATCGGTGCATCGTCGGTCCAGCGCGGAAAGTTCACGAACCGGCGGCCATCCTCGACGACAGCGACACCGGTCACCTGATGATCGAACTGCGCGACCTGCGTCAGTGGCGAGCGCGTCTGCGCGATCGCGCGCGCGCCGACAGTGACGGCGGCCAGCGCGCCGATCGCGGCGAGGCCGGCAACGAAGGGCTTGGCTCTGGTCATGGTGAGGCTCCGGTCGACCATGTCGGTCAGGGTGGCGGGATCGCCGGTGAAGAGATGGATCAGATGCCGGGCGACGGCGTCGGGGTCCTCGCGCTGCGCAAAATGGCCGACGCCGGACAGCGTTACGAAGCCGAACGGCCCGGTGAACCTGGACGGTACGGTCTTGGCGGCGGACGGCGGGTTCACACCGTCGACAGCGCCCTGGATATAGATCGTCGGCAGCGACAGCGCCTCGATCGCCTTGACCTTGTCCTCCAGCCATCGGCTCGCCGGATCGGGTTCGGCCTCATCCCAGCGGGCTCGATAACTGTGCAGCGTGACGTCAACCCAGTCGGGATTGTCCCAGGCTTCTGCAACCCGGGCGAACGTCGCCTCGTCGAACCAGCCCGGCGGCGACCAGTTCACCCAGTGCCGATGCGCGAAGCCGCGCCGGTCGGCGCGGATCGCTTCCGCGCCGCGCGCCGTCGCCATGAACCAGTGGTACCATTGCCGCTGCGCCTGCTCAAACGGCGGGGTCGGCATCCCGCCGAGGCGAGGCGGCGTGCACAGCATCGCCATCCGCTCGACCCGGTCGGGCCAGCCCACCGCCATCGCCTCGGCGGTGTTCGCACCCCAATCGTGGCCAACGACCATAAAACGCTCGATGCCGAGCCCGTCCATCAGCGCGATCATGTCGATGGCGAGGATCGCGCTGTTGCCGGTTCGCGCGACACCGTCCTGGAGGCGCGACGTTCCGAACCCGCGCAAGGTCGGTACGATCGTCCGCAGCCCGGCCTCATTCAAACGCGGCACCACCGCGTCCCAAGTCGAGGCGTCGTCGGGCCAACCGTGGATCAGGAGGACGACCGGCCCGTCACGCGGGCCAGTGTCCGCATATTCGATGTCGAGGGAGTCTGTTGCTAAACTGGGCACGACACCTCTTGTAAACGAATGGGCAGCGCCTTGCTTGATGTGAGTTGAGCGCCACCGCAACGTCGCACTTTGGTCAGCATCGCGGTGCACTGCTCGACGAACGGAACGATGGTGACAGTCACGTTCTTGACATTCGGAGCCGTGCGTTCCCTCGCCTAGGGTCAGGACCCATTGATGTGAGTGCCGCGATCTGATTCAGGCTCCGTGAGGAGACCCCCGGATGAGCGACCTG
>NZ_CAHJWX010000114.1 GCF_903643065.1 Sphingomonas bacterium
ACAGGTCTCTCATCCACGGTCTCCTCACGGAGCCTGAATCAGATCGCGACGCTCACATCAATGGGTCCTGACCCTAGACCCGCGCCCACGCCGTCCACCCGATCGCGGCGGTGCAGAGCGAATACTCGCCCGCATCGCGCAACGTCGAGGTGGCGGTGCTCGAGACCTGCCGCGCGCTGGGCATCGCGCTGGTCGCTTTCTCGCCGGTGTCGCGCGGCCTGCTCGCGGGCGGCGTGCGCGATGCATGGTACGAACCGGGCGACATACGGGCGGCGATGCCGCGCTTCGTGGAGCCCGGCCTGTCGCGCAACCTGATAGTGGTCGACCGGTTCGACGCGATCGCGCGCGACTGCGGGCTGACACCCGCGCAGCTGGCGCTCGGCTGGCTGCTGGCGCAGGGGCCGGACGTCGTGCCGATCCCCGGCACGCGCAGCCTCGCGCATCTCGAGGGAGAACCTCGCCGCGGCGACGCTCGCCCCTCCGGCCGACACGATCGCCGCGGTGAACGCGCTGTTCCCGCCGAACGCGCTGGCCGGCGCGCGCTACCCGGCGGCGATGCAGGCGCAGATCGATACCGAACTGCTCCCCGACGAGGAACTCGCCACCGTCTAGTGCGCCGCGTCGTCCTGCGCGGGACCCTGCCGGATCGACAGGGTCAGCAGCGCGGCGGCGACGAGCGGCACGGCGTAGATCGCGAAAATTTCGGTGGTCGACACGCCGCCGCCCACCAGCAGGCCGCCGACGACCGGGCCGGCCACCGCGCCGATGCGGCCGACGCCCAGTGCCCATCCCACGCCCGTCCCCCGGATCGCCGCCGGATAGAGCCGGACCGCCAGGCCCCAGAAGCCGTTGAATCCGCCCTGCACCGTCACGCCGACCATCAGCGCTGTCGCCAGCGTGAGCCACACGGGCATCGCGACGCCCCCGAACACCAGCATCGCCGCCGCCGCCGCGATCAGGAACAGCGCGATCACGCTGTTGAGGCGGAAGCGCACGGCGAGCGCGCCGACCAGCGCGGTGCCGACGAACGCCCCGAGGTTGTAGATCGCGCCGGCGTAGATCGCCTGGTCCACCGGCAACCCCGCCCGGTTGGCGAGCTTGGGAATCCACGAGATCACAAAATACAGGTCGAAATAGCCGAGCGTCACCGCCGTCCAGAGCAGCACGCTGTTGCGCGCGAGGCCGCCGGCGAACAGCGCGCCGACGGCGGTGCGCGACGTCTCGGGGGTGCGCGACGGCAGCGCGTCGAGCACGGCGAGCCCCATCGCGCCGTACACCGCGTTGAGCCGCGCCAGCCCATGCCGCGCCCGTCCGCTCGCCAGAAAGGCCGGCGATTCGGGGAGCAGCGCAAGCGCGACAAGCATCAGGACGGCGCTGAGCAGGCCGATCGCCATGAACAGCGTCGCCCAGCCCGACGCGGCCAGGAACCAGACCGCCGCGAAGGCGGTGATGATCGACGCGAAAGGCCAGCCGGCTTGCACAATCCCGACCGCCAAGCTGCGATGCCGCGCGGGGGCGAACTCGGCGGCCATCGCCGTCATGCACACGCCGATCGTGCCGACGCCGACGCCGACCGCGAGCCGCGCGAGCATCAGCTCGACGACCGACCGCGCGAGGCCCGAGGCCAGCATCGCCGCGGCGACCAGCGCCAGCGCGCCGAGGATCATCGTGCGCCGGCCCAGCCGGTCCGCGAACGGCGCGACGACCAGGCAGCCGATCGCCATGCCGGCGAGGCTGGCGCTGAACAGCACGCCCAGCCGCTCGGGGCCGATCGCCCATTGCGTCGACAGGATCGGTGCGACGAACGACATGACGAGCAGGTCGGCACCGTCGAGCATGTTGAGCACGAAGCAGAAGGCGACGACGAACACGCGCGTCCCCGTCCATCGCTCGTCGGCGCCGATGGCCGTGGTTGCCGATCCGATCGCAAGGTCCACGGGGTAGTCCTTCCTGTCAGTCGATCACGGTGGGCGCGCGGAACCGGCTCTGCGCCGCCAGTCGGATCGGCGCGTTCGGGCCGCCATAGCCGTCGTAGCCGCCGCTGCGCTCGACGAACTCAAAGAAGAAGGTCTTGTGGAAGGCGCGGCTGTAAAGCTGGCGGAAACGACCCAGCCCCTCCTCGTCAATCATCAGGTCGTGGTCGCGCAGCAGCGCGGCGGCGGCAGGGTCGAGGCCGAAGCGCACCACAGCGTCGTCCTGGTAGTTGGCCGGCACGGGAAGCTGCTCGATGCCGAGCGCGGCGAGTGCGGGCGCGGCGACGTCCATGTCCTCCACCCCGAGCGCGACGTGCTGGAACCCCGCGCCGAACGACTGGCGCAGGAAACGCGCCGACAGCGCCTCGCGCGCGTCGGTGCCGTTTAGCGTAAAGCGGAAGCTGCCGGTCGCGTTCTGGATGGCCTGGCTCTGTACCAGCCCGTTGGGATCGATCACGTCCTGCGCGCCGGCAACCTCCACCTCGAACAGCGCGCGCCAGTAGAGCTGCCAGGACAGGAACTCGTCGTTGAGGACGGTCGCGGCGAGATGGTCGATGCCGGTTACGCCGACGGACGCCGCCTCTGCGTCGCCAACAGGGATGAACTCGTCGGCCCAGATCCGCGGCGCGGCGACGCGGTCGAGTACGTACACCAGCGTACCGGCGACGCCGCGCAACGCCGGCATGGCGGGCACGTCGCTCACCTCGCGCACGAAGCCCAGCGCGTCGGCCCGCGCCATCGCTGCGGGCCCGTCCGCCACGACCAGCCCGATCGCGCAGATCGCTGTTCCGTGCAGCGTCCGGTAGGCGGCGGCAAATCCGGTCTCCTCATAGTTCAGGACGAAGTCGGCGCCGCCATTGCGCCAGTGCTCGACGGCCTTGGCTTGGTGACGCCCGACCAGCCGAAACCCCGCCGACCGCAGCATTCCCTCGAGCGCCTGGCGATCGGCGGTCTCCGCCGCGAACTCGACGAACGCGATCCGCTCGATCCGCGCGCGAGCCGGCATCGAAGGCGCGGCGCCGATGGCGCGATGGGCGGCGTCGCGCAACGCGTCGAGCGAGCGGACGCCGTCACGCGCGACCAGCAGCGCCGAACTGGCGCGGAACCGGTCGTTGAAGATCTCGAGACTCAGCGGTCCCGCGTAGCCGAGCCGCAGGATCTCCGCGACATATTCGGTCAGCGCCAGCCCGCCCTGCCCCGGCAGGCTGCGGAAGTGGCGGCTCCAGTAGAGATGGCCCATGTCGAGCAGCGGCGCGTCGGCGAGCTGCACGAAGACGATTCTGGCGGGATCGATCTCGCGGATCGACGTGCTCGGCACCCCGCGCGCCAGCGAATGGAAGCTGTCGAGGATGATGCCGATGTTGGGATGGTCGACGGCGCGCACGATCTCCCAGGCGACGCGATGATCGTTGACGTGGACGCCCCAGGCCAGCGCCTCGTAGCCGACCGTGATGCCATACCGCGCCGCGAGCTCGCCCAGGTCGCGCAGGTCGACGACGATCCGGTCCCGGTCCGGCGACGCCAGCGGCGAGCAGTTGGAGCAGAGCAGAATGCGTGAGCAGCCCAGCTCGCGCATCACCGCGAATTTCTGCTCGATGCGGGCGAACGCCCGTGACCGCCACGGCTCGGGCATGCCTTCCAGGTCCCGGAACGGCTGGTAGAGCAGGCACTGGAGGCCCAACTCGTCGAGCAGCGCCCTGACCTCGTGCGGGGTCATCGCCGAGGCCAGGAAATCCGTGTCGAAGATCTCGACACCGCCATAGCCCGCTTCGGCGGCCGCGCGCAGCTTGTCCCCGAGCGTACCGCTCAGCGAGACGGTGGCAATCGCGTTGGTCATGGCGTCTCCTGGCCGATGCCGATGGTCGATGCGGGCCAGCCCCGAACGAGGGCGAGCCGTCCTGCCTGGAACGAGCCTAGCCACAGCTCGCCATTTGCGATCGCCGCCGCCGACAGGCCGTTGAAGCCCGGTTGCGGCCGGCCGTAGGCGACGGTCGCGATGCGGCCGGCGGGTCGCAGCAGCTCGCCCACGACCCAGCCGCGATGGCACAGCATCGGATCGGCGACGCCGTCGACCACGCGGCGCAGGCCGCCGCAGGCCGGCTCGTCCAACCGCATCCCCGCGAGCAGCAGCCGGCCATCGCTCCAGTGAATGTTGTCGGGCATGAAATCGGGCGCCTCGATCCGCGCGACGGGCCGCCGCGTGTCGGCGCGGTCGAACACCACGACCGCGTGCCAGCCGAACGCGACGACGTAGAAGCGGTGCTCGTCCGGGTCGGTCTCGAGCCCGTTGTCGCCGGGCAGCTCGGTCCCCGGCAACAACGCGAAGGCGGAGTCGCCGGGTCGCCACTGCCACACGCCGCCGGTCGCACGGCCGGCGACGAAGTCGGCGATCGTGGTCCCGGGCCTGGTCAGGACGGTCGCCAGCACGGAACCGTCGGCAAAGGCAGCGACCGCATTGCCGACCTGCCCGTCGGGCATCGGTAGGCAGCCGCGCCACGTCAGCTGCGGCGCGGGCCCGTCGGTCGCCCCCGTCACGGCGACGTCGAACAACTCGATCGACTGCCGGCCGCCGTGGTTGACGACCAGCAACAGCCACCGATTCGGGCCTGTGCGTCGCAGCGACAGACCGCGAGCGTTAAACAGCGCCGGGTCGACCGGCCCGGGGCAATGTGGATACGCGCGACGGTCGAACGCGATCCGATCCGGGGCGCCGTCATACCATCGCGCCGCCGTGCGGGCCGGGCCATCGACCAGCTTCAGCCCAGCACCCGGCGCAAAGCCGCTGGCGATCAGCCAGCGGGTGCCGGGGATGGCGACCACGTCCTCGGGCTTTTCCGGGCCGCAGACATAGGCGAGTTCAGTGTCGCTCGGACAAGGGGGCGCCGGGCCCTGCGCGCGGGCAGCGGCCGGCAGCAGCGCGAGCAGTCCGCCGAGGAACAGCCTGCTCCTCATCTAGTCACGCGGACGAGTCGGCGTCCGCGGGGCCGGCGCGGCGAACAGCGCCATGTCGGCGATGTGCGGCCACGCAACCACCGCGCTGGCGGGGGCCAGCCGGACAAGTCGCGGTGCGGCCGGGTCGAACGTCGGCCAGCGTCCGATCGTCGGGCTCGCCGGCGTGCCGGTACGCGCGAACGCGAGCAGCGCGGCCGCCATCTCGTCTTCCAGCGCCACGTCGCCCGACTCCCACGCCCGTGTCGGGCGAAGGAGGTTCAGCGACGGCCGGGTGCGCAGCCAATACGGCACGTCGCCGCTGTGATAGGCGCCCACCGTCGCCGGATCGTGATCGCTGAAGGTGATCCCCGGCGCGTACGGCTGGCGACGGGTGAAGAAATAGCCATAGGCCGGCTGGGTGCCGTAGCGCGCCTGATACAGCGCCCATTCGGTCATCTGCCGGCCGACTGTCGAGTCGCGTGCGATGTTGGCGGCGGCGCGGGCGGCGTCGGGATCGGCGTAGGCGGCGAGGATCGCGGGCGTGGCGCCCTCGCCGAAGCGTGCGCGCACCGCCGCCGCCAGCGCCGCGCGATCTGCGACCGGACCCAGCGGCCGGAAGCTCTCGTCGCGGGTATAGCCGATCAGCACCGGCACGTCGTTCTGGCCCCTGTCGGCGAACACCCGCTCGGCGGGCCCGGTGACGATCTGTCCGTCGACGACGATCGGATCGCGCGGGGTCTTCGCCGCCGCGACGACGTCGCCCGGCAGCGCCCGGAGCGCGGCGAGCGAGGTTGCGCCGAGTTCCTTTTCCAGCGCCAGACCCTGCGCCTCGGCGACGCCGAGCGGTGCGGGGCCGAGCATGCCGCCGAACGGGCTGCCGCTCATGCCGACGGCGCGGCGGAACAGCCCCCTCGCCGCCGGGCTGGTCTGCAGCAGCGCGACCGACATCGATCCAGCCGACTGGCCGACGATCGTGACGTTGCCGGGATCGCCGCCGAACCGCGCGATGTTGCGCTTCACCCAGTCGAGCGCCGCGATCTGGTCCATCAGGCCGTAGTTGCCCGACCCGCCGTTGCCGGACTCGCGGCCGAGTTCGGGCAGCGCGAGGAAGCCGAGCGGGCCCACGCGATAGGCGATGTTGACCCGCACGACGCCCTCGCGCGCCAGCGGCTCGCCCGAATAATTGGCCATGCTCGCCGAGCCGATGGTGAAGCCGCCGCCATAGATCCATACGATCACCGGCGCGCCGTGCGCCGCCGCGGGTGCCCAGATGTTGAGGTAGAGGCAATCCTCGCTCGTCGCCTCGACCCCGAAATAATGGTTCTGCCGATCCCCGCGCAGCGGCTGGAGGCATTCGGGCGCGAACCGGTCGGCGTGACGGATGGCGGTCCATGCCGCCACACGCTGCGGCGGCCGCCAGCGCAGGTCGCGCACCGGCGGCGCGGCGAACGGCACGCCCAGCCAGGCCGACACGCCCGAGGGCAGCACGACG
>NZ_CAHJWX010000115.1 GCF_903643065.1 Sphingomonas bacterium
CAGGGCGTTGGAGATCTTGTCCTGGACGTATCGCGGGCTGATGCCGTGCATCCCCTCGCGCTCCGACTCCTCGCGCCGGCCCAGCCGCACGCCGCCATCGGTGAGCCGCGCGACCTCGCCGGCCAGCGTCGGATCGGTCAGCGCGGCATGCGCGAACCGGTAATTGTCCGGATCGGAGCCGAGACCGTGCGCGTCCAGGAACGCGCCGATCGCGGCGAACAGCCCGTCCTCGCTCCCGACCTGCAACGCTCGCGCAGCCCGCATCGCCCTGAACCCCCGGACGGATGCCTTACGAGAAACGGGTTAACGCTGTATTACCGCCTCAGCGCGCGGCGAGCTTGCGCACCGCCGCCAGCGTCAGCTGGACGTGCTCGGCCGGGTTCATGTCGCTGTGCACGAACGCGATCCGTCCGTCGCGGCCGATCACATAGCTGGTGCGGCTGGTGATGTCGCCCAACGGCGTGGCGCGGCCCAGCGACACGTCATAGGCCTTGACCACCGCCGGCGTCGCGGCGGCGACCGCGAACTTGCCCGCGCATTTCTCGGCGGAGAAGGCCTCCAGCTTGTCGACGTTGCCGGCGGTCACGCCGATCACGCTCGCGCCCGCCTTGCCGAAATCGTCCATGGCTTCCGCAAAGGCGTGCGCCTCCGCGTTGCAGCCGCCGGTGAAGGCGGCCGGGAAGAAGTAGAGCACCACCGGCCCCTTCTTCAGCGCGGTGGCGAGGTCGACGGTGAAGGGCTTGCCCGCGACCGCGCCTTGCGCGGTGAAGGGGGGTGCCTTGGCGCCGGGGGCGAGCGTCGCGAGCGCGGGGGTGGCGAGCAGGGCGGCGGCGAGGAGGGCGAGGCGGCGCATGGCGAGGTCCTTTGCGAGATCGGCCTTGCTGTAGCCTGTCGGGCTCCGGCCGGATAGGGCGTGGCCATGCCTGTCTCCGCCGCCGACCTGCAGCTCGCCGAGCGCCTCGCCAACGCCGCCGGCGCCGCGATCCGCCCCTTCTTCCGCGCGGACTATGCGATCGAGACCAAGGCCGATCACTCGCCGGTGACCGAGGCGGATCGCGCGGCAGAGGCGGCGATGCGCCGGCTGCTCGATGCGGAGGCGCCGGGCGACGGCGTGGTCGGCGAGGAATATGGGGCCAAGGAAGGCATCACCGGGCGGCGCTGGATACTCGATCCGATCGACGGCACGCGCTCGTTCACCGCTGGCCGCGCGATCTTCGGCACGCTGATCGCGCTGGTGGAAGGCGACTGGCCGGTGCTGGGGGTGATCGACCAGCCCGTGCAGCGCGAGCGCTGGATCGGCGCGGCGGGGCGGCCGACGACGCTGAACGGCGCGCGCGTGCGCACCCGCGCCTGCGCCAGGCTGGAGGGCGCGCTGCTCGCGACCACCAGCCCGCACCTGTTCGGGGGCGACGAGGCTCAGGCGTTCCTGCGGCTGGTGGCGAGGGTGTCGGGCGGGCACTCTCGGCAGGGGCCGGTCTATGGCGGCGATTGCTATAATTACGGGCTGGTCGCGGCGGGCACGCTGGACCTGGTGTGCGAGGCGGGGCTGGCCCTGCACGACTTCGCCGCGCTCGCGCCGATCGTGGAGGGCGCGGGCGGGCTGATGTGCGACTGGCAGGGCGATCCGCTGACGGCGGCGAGCGGCGGCCAGGTGCTGGCGATCGGCGACGCGGCGCGGCTGGATGACGTGCTCGAAGCGTTGCACGGCTGACTTCCCCTTCTCCCCTCGCGGGAGAAGGTGGCGCGAAGCGCCGGATGAGGGGGCTTGGGCGGCAAGCGCGCGAGCCTGCGGCTCGCCCCCTCACCCTTCCACCGCTTTCTTTCCCGCAAGGGGGAGAGGGGAAGAACGTCAGAAGATCCCCAGGAACTTCTTGCGCTGGCTCTTGCGCTCGCCGCCGGACTTGTGTCCGTTCTCTTCCTTAGCCGTCGTGCCATGGCCGACATCGTCGCGCGGAGCGCCCTTGGTGGTGCGCTGCGCCGCCGCCGTGGCGCCCGCCAGCACGGGGCCGCACGCCGTCGCCTTCGCGTCGCCCGGATCGATGAAGGCCAGGATCGCGGCGGGTGGGGCCGCCAGGATCGCCAGTCCCAGCCCCGCGCCGGCGCGGCCCAGCAGCTGCGGGCTGACGACGGCGAGCGTCGGCGCGGCGAAATGGCCGCCGATGCCGACCGGCGACTGGCCGGAGAAGAGCGAGAACTTCTTGCCGTCCGCGCGGATGGCAAGGTCGATCGCCTCCGTCCGGAACGAAAAGCCGCCGCGTCCGAGGATCACGTTCTTGCTCGTGTCGATCAGGATCGGGTCCGCCGCCGCGACGCCGTCGCGCACGGTAAAGCCGATCAGCCCGCAATTGATCGTGACCGGCTTCTCCAGCTTGTGCTCGAACATCTTCTGCACGAACGTGCCGACATCGAGTTCGGCGAGCTGGACGTTGCGGGTCCAGAAACTGCCCGCCGGGAGCACGAAGGCGATGCGCCCGTGGCCGGTGGCGAGCGAGTCGTGGATCGTGTCGCCGCGCCCCTCCAGCTGGATACGCCCGCGCACGATGCCGCTGGTGCCCGCCTCCGCGACGCCGTAGCCGGCGAGCAGATGCCCGAGCGGCGTTGGTGACAGGCGGATGTCGTAGCGATCGAAGCTGGGGCGCTGGCGCGTGTCGAACAGCAGGTCCGACGCGACATGGCCGCGCGCCATGGTGAAGGTGAACGGCGACAGCGCCAGCCGGCCGCGATCGAGCGCCAGCGTCAGGTCCATGTCGCTGATCGGCAGGTTCTTCGAGCGGAGCCGGCCGATCGTCCAGCGCAGCCCCGCGTCGAACGCCCGCATCGTGGCCACGGGCAGCGCCGCGTCGGGCAGGATGCGCTGCGGCCCCGCCCCGGTCGCGGCGGCGGCAGCCGATACGCCCTGCGCCGCGACGATGTCGGGATTATAGCCGATGAAGGGCGCGGCATCGACGATATCGAGGGTGCGCGTCGTCAGCGCCGAGTCGAGCCGGACGCGCGCGCCGTTGGTGACGGTCAGCCGCCCCGCGACATCGCTGTCGCCGAAACTGCCCGCCAGCCGCGTGAACCGGTATGCCTCGCCCTTCTTCACGAGTTGCGCGTGGAGCCGGTAGGTGCGGGTCCGCGGGATCGCGACGCCGATGATGTTGAGCAGCTCGGCCATGTTGCGTCCGCGCGCGCGGACCTGCAGCGGCACGTCCTCGAAATCGGCGATGGTCGGCAGCGTGCCGGCGACGTCGATGATGTTGTTCGCGGCATGCGCGGTCAGCGTCAGCTGGTTGGCGCCCCGGTTGACCGTGGCGTCGGGCGACAGCAGACGCGCGGCGAGCGTGAACGGCGTGGCGCGCAGCGTGCCGCTGCCCGTCACGCCCACCGCCCGTCCGATCCGCGCATCGGTCGAGCGGATCGGATCGATGCGCAGGTCGGCGACGAGCGGCATGCGCGGGTCGCGGAAACGCACGGCCGTACCCCGCACGGTGGCGGTGTCGATGCGCGGGAACTCGAACGGCTTGCCGCCCTTACCACCCGTGCCGAACGTCCACGTGTTGGCCGTATGGGCGCGGTCGAACTCCAGGTCGCCCGCGCCGCCCACCAGATCGAGCGAGTAGAATCGGCGCCGGCCGACGATCATCGACAGCGCCGCGATCCGCGCCTCGACATGGTCGGCGGTGAACAGCATCGGCTTGTCCGCCCAGGCCGGGTTGGCGACGCTGAGCCGATCGGCCACGAACCGGAGGTGGAACGGCGCGAAATACAGCTGAAAGTCGCCCGCCACGCGCACTTCCCGGCCGAGCGCGCGGCTGGCGAGCCCCTCGACCGGATGCTTGAGGAACCGTCCCTTGGTGACGAACAGGATCACCCAGGCCAGCACGATCATGCCCAGCAGCCCGAGCAGGATGTTTCGCAAGAGACGGCGCCAGCGGCGCGGATGCCGGGGGTCAGCCGACTGCTCGATACGCTGAACAGCCTCGTCCATCGTCATCCAACCGTTCCGCTCGCGATTCGGTTGCATGCGGACGCCCGAGCCGCTACGGGCCGCCGCTTCGCGAGCGAGACGATCACGACCCGCCCGGCCACCAGGGCTGCCGCGGCAGGTCCAGCCACGCTCCAACTGAAAGGACCAAAATGCCCAAGCTCAAGACCAAGAGCGGCGTCAAGAAACGCTTCACGCTCACTGCCTCCGGCAAGCTCAAGCACGGCGTCGCCGGCAAGCGCCACCGGCTGATCACCCACAACGGCAAGTACATTCGCCAGAACCGCGGCACCAGCGTGCTGTCGAAGGCCGACACCTCGACGGTGAAGGCCTGGGCCCCCTACGGCCTTTCTTGACGTACGGGCTGAGCTGAGGAGCATCGATATATGGCACGAGTGAAACGCGGCGTCACGACGCGCGCCAAGCACAAGAACATCCTGGAACAGGCAAAGGGTTATCGCGGCAGGCGCAAGAACACGATTCGGGTCGCGCGTCAGGCCGTCGAGAAGGCCGGGCAATACGCCTATCGCGACCGCAAAGTGAAGAAGCGCACCTTCCGCGGCCTGTGGATCCAGCGCATCAACGCCGGCGTCCGCGCGGCGGGGCTGACCTATAGCCAGTTCATGCACGGGCTGAAGCTCGCGGGCGTCGAGCTGGACCGCAAGGTGCTGGCCGACCTTGCGATGCACGAGGGCGAGGCCTTCTCGGCGATCATCGCCCAGGCCCGCGCCGCGCTGCCGGCGCAGGCCGCCGCCTGATCGCGGCACGACCGATGGCGTGAGGGGCCGGGCGAGCGATCGCCCGGCCCTTCCGCGTTGCCGGGCCGGGGGCCGTGGCGGACCACCTGATGCGACGACAGGTGATGGGCGCGCATAACAGCGGTCTTTTGCGGAACCGCCGCCTTCGCTAATCCCCGTCCATGATCGTCGGCATCGACCTCGGCACCACCAACTCCGCCATCGCCGTGTTCCGCGGCGGCGGGCCCGAACTGATCCCCAACGCGCTGGGCGACCTGCTCACCCCGTCCGCCGTCAGCGTCACCGACGCGGGCGAGGTAGTCGTCGGGCGCGCGGCGCAGGACCGGCGATCGACGCACCCGGCGCAGACCGCCACCGCGTTCAAGCGGCTGATGGGCACGACGCGCGAGACGCAATTAGGCAAGCGCCGCTACCTGCCCGAGGATCTCTCCGCGCTCGTCCTCGCCAGCCTCAGGCGTGACGCGGAGGCCGCGCTGGGCGAGCCCGTCACCCAGGCCGTCATCACGGTGCCCGCCTATTTCAACGATCGCCAGCGCCGCGCCACCCGGCGCGCGGGCGAGCTGGCGGGGCTTACCGTCGAGCGGCTGGTCAACGAGCCCACCGCCGCCGCGCTGGCGCACGGCATCCACGAGCGCGGCGACCGCGAGCCGTTCCTGGTCTTCGACCTGGGCGGCGGCACGTTCGACGTGTCGATCGTGGAGGTGTTCGACGGCATCGTGGAGGTGCGCGCGTCGGCGGGCGACAACCGGTTGGGCGGCGAGGACTTCAACGAGGTGGTCGCGCGACTCGGGACCGAGGCGCTCAAGCTCGCGACGCCACCCGCCGGACCAAGGGCGATCGCGTTCGCCGCGCTGGTCGATGCCGCCGCCGAGCGGACGCGGCGCGGCCTGAGCGAGGGCGACGCCGCGCCCTTCCGGCTGATCTGGGAGGGCGCCGAGCACGCGACCACCGTCACGACGGCGCAGTTCGAGGAAGCCGCCGCGCCGCTGGTCGCGCGGCTGCGCGATCCGGTGCTGCGCTCGCTACGCGACGCGGGCGTGCAATCGGCCGACCTGTCGGAGGTGGTGCTGGTCGGCGGCGCCACGCGCATGCCGCTGGTGCGCCGCACGGTGACGCGGATGTTCGGCCGCTTCCCGGGCGTCGACCTCCATCCCGATCACGCGGTGGCGCTGGGCGCGGCGGTGCAGGCGGGGCTCAAGGCACGCGACGCCGCGCTGGACGAGGTGCGGCTGACCGATGTCTGCCCGTTCACGCTAGGCGTCGCCACCTCCGAGCGCGACGCCTTCGGCCAGCTGCAGGCGGGCATCTTCGCGCCGATCATCGAACGCAACACGGTGGTGCCGGCCAGTCGCGAGCATCGCTTCCAGACGGTGCAGGACCGCCAGGTCCGGATCAGGTTCGAGGTATACCAGGGTGAGGCGCGGCGCGCGTCCGACAACATCCTGCTCGACACGATCGAGGTGCCCGTGCCGCCCCGGCCGGCGGGCGAGGTGCAGGTGGACGTGCGCTTCTCCTACGACGCGAGCGGGCTGCTGGAGGTGGACGTCGCCGTGCCCGCGACCGACCAGCGGCTGCGCTGGGTGGTGAGCGAGGGCGATGGCGCCGAGGGCTCGCTGGACGCGCGCCGCGCCGCGCTCGCGCGGCTCAAGGTGCACCCGCGCGACAA
>NZ_CAHJWX010000116.1 GCF_903643065.1 Sphingomonas bacterium
CGCCCGCGCCGCGACCAGCGACGCCACCGTGCTGGTGCGCGGCCCCGCCGATCTCGGGCCAGCGACCGGCACGCGCACCTGGCATTATCGCATGAACAGCACGCGCGACGTCGCCTGGAGCGCGTCGGCCGACTTCCTCTGGGACGCGGCGCGCATCCGCCTGCCCGGCGGGGCGACGTCGCTGGCGATGTCCTATTATCCGCCCGAGAGCGCTGGGACCACCAAATGGGGCCGTTCGACCGAATATGTGAAGGACACGGTCGAGAATATGTCGCGCCGCTGGTTCACCTATCCCTACCCCGCCGCGATCAACGTCGCCGGGCCATCGAGCGGAATGGAATATCCCGGGATCGTCTTCGACGCGCCGGAAGAGGGCGGCAAGGAGCTGTTCTGGGTCACCGCGCATGAGATCGGGCATGACTGGTTCCCGATGACGGTCGGCTTCGACGAGCGGCGCCACGCCTGGATGGACGAAGGGTTCAACACCTTCATCGACATCTACGAATCCGACGATTTCCACCGGGGCGAGTATGCGCCCAAGCGCGATCCGGAATTCGCGCCGGGCGGCGGCAACCCCGTCGACGAGATCCTGCCGCTCCTCGCCGACCCGGACGCGCCACCGATCCTCAGCCGCGCCGATACGGTGACCGAGCAATACCGGCACCCCGTGACCTATTTCAAGTCGGCGCTGGGGCTGCAGCTGCTGCGCGAGGACATCCTCGGGCCCGAGCGGTTCGACCCCGCCTTTCGCCGCTTCATCGCCGCCTGGGCGTTCAAGCACCCCAAGCCGGCGGACTTCTTCCGCGCGATGGAAAGCGACGCGGGCGAGGACCTGAGCTACTGGTGGCGCGGCTGGTATCAGAACAATTGGCAGATGGACCTGGCGGTCGCCGGCATCGAGGCGACCAGGACGGGCGCGCCGCTGGTCCGCGTCGAGGCGCGCGACAAGCTCGTCATGCCCGCGACGTTGCGCGTCACCTATGCCGACGGCCACGCGACCGACCTGCGCCTCCCCGCCGAGACCTGGATCCGGCAGGCGTCGATCGCGGTGCCCGTCCCCGCCGGCCACGTCACCCGCGCCGAGCTGGATCCGGACCACCGCCTTCCCGACCGCGACCGCAAGAACAACGTCGCGACCGCGCGTTAGGGTTGATCTTGCTCCGTCGCCCCAGCCTTGAGCCGGGGCGACGAGGGGAAGCGCGCTCCGCCAGTCTAGGTCGCGTCGGCGTAGCGCTGGATCAGGCGGAAGAGGTAGTCCCGGCCGTCATAGACCGACTTGACGCGGATATGCTCGTTCAGCCCGTGGATGCCGCCGCCATCATATTCATACAGGATGCCGGGCACGCCATAGGAGGGGATGCCGGCGGCGGCGAGATAGATCGAGTCGCTGGCGCCGGTCGACATGTTGGGGATCAGCGGCAGCCCCGGATACATCTCGTGGCCCAGCGTGGTCGCCGGCCCGACCACGGCGGCGCTGAGCGGCGCGGGGTGGCCGATCGGCTTGCCCTCGCGGTTCTTCGCAGTGACCGTCACGCCCTCGGCGGCGACCAGCTGCGTCAGCGTCGCCTGCACCGTATCGATCGGCACGCCGGGGAAGATGCGGCAGTTGACGTTGGCCCGTGCCCGCTGCGGCAGCGCGTTCTGCGCGTGTCCGCCCTCCAGCAGCGTCGGGATGCACGTCGTTCGCAGCGTCGAGTTGAACAGCGGGTCGCGCCCGAGCAGCGCCTCCGCCAGCTTGTCCTGCGGATTGGCGGCGACCGCGTTCATCGCGGCGGCGAGCGAGGGCACGATCTTCGCCGTTCCCGTCCAGAAGGCGCGCGTCGTGTCGTCGACCATCACCGGGAATTTATACGCCTGCACATGGCCCAAGGCGGTCGCGAGCTGGTAGATCGCGTTGTCCGGGCGCGGCAGCGACGAATGGCCGCCGGGGTTGGTCGCCTCCAGCGTGAAGTCCTGATAGACCTTCTCGCTCACCTGGATGCCCAGCGCCAGCGGCTTGCCCTGTGCGTCCAGCCGGCCGCCGCCGCCCTCGTTGAGCGCGAACTCGGCGTCGATCAAGTCGCGCTTGTTCTGCGTCAGCCACTGCGCGCCGTTGAACGCGCCCGTCGTCTCCTCGCCGCAGGTCAGTGCCAGCTTCACCGTCCGGCGCGGCCGCGTCTGCCCGTGCAGCCGCGCCATCGTGTCGGTGAAGATCGCCGCCTGCACCTTGTCGTCCGATACGCCGCGCGCGTAGAAGAAGCCGTTCTCCTCGATGAAGGTGAACGGATCGCGCGTCCAATCCTCGCGCCTGGCCTCGACCACGTCGATGTGCGCGAGCAACAGGATCGGCTTGGCCTTCGGATCCGCGCCGGGCAGCACCGCGACGAGGCCGCCCTCCTTGGGATGATCGGGCGCGCTGAACAGCGTCAGGTCGCGATCCGTGTAGCCGGCGGCGCGCAGATGCGCCGCCATCCGCTCCGCCGCCAGCGTGCAGCTGCCCGACGACAGCGTCGTGTTGGTCTCGACCAGCTCCTTGTAGAGCGCGCGGAAGCTGGCCTGGTCCGGCCGGAGCGTCTGCGCGTCGACGGGCGCGGTGCCGCAGAGCAGGGCGGCGACCAGCGCCAGCGAGGAAAAGCGGATCATGTGCGGCCCTTTCGACGGATTCGTCGGCGACAGTCTAGCCAAGTCATGCCCGGACACCAGCCGCCATTCACCAGTTCTCGGCCCTCGCTCGTCCGTCCCGGCTCAATCCCGCCCAAGATCGCTCAAGCACAGGATATAGTATATCTTTACGTTCGGCGACCGGCGGACCTTTCGCGACGGCGGCGACCTCGCTACGCAGTCGGCCGGCGCCCAAGTGCATCGCGCACCGCCATCATCACGGAGCCACCCATGCGTTCTCTCGCCGTCGTCTCGCTGGCCATGCTCTCCACGGCGGCGATCGCGCAGGGCCTGCCCGCCAGCAACCCGTTCGCCGCGCCTTCCACTCTGCCCTATGGCACCGTGCCGTTCGACCGGATCACCGACACCGATTATCAGCCCGCAATCGAGGCGGGCATGGCCGAGCAGCTCGCCGAGATCGCGCGGATCGACGCCGATCCCGCCGCGCCGACCTTCGACAACACGATCGCGGCGATGGAGCGATCGGGTCGACTGCTGGCGCGGGCGAACCTCGCTTTCTCGGCGGTGACCGGCGCCAACACCGACGACGCGCTGCAGGCGGCCGAGACCGCGCTCGCGCCCAAATTCGCCGCGCACCGCGATGCGATCGAGCTCGACCCCAGGCTCTTCGCGCGCATCGGCGCGCTCTACGATCGACGAACCGCACTGGGCCTGTCGCCCGAACAGCTCCAGGTGCTGACTCTCACCTACCAGAACATGGTCCGCGCCGGCGCGCGGCTGTCGCCAACGGACAAGCAGGCGCTGAGCGCGATCAACGCCCAGCTGTCGACGCTGGAGACGCAGTTCCAGCACCAGCTGCTCGCGGCGGCCAAGGCGGGCGGGCTGGTCGTCAACGACAAGGCGAAGCTGGCCGGGCTGTCCGACGCCGACATCGCCGCCGCCGCGACGGCGGCGCGGACACGCGGCCTGACCGGCAAATGGGTGCTCGCGCTCCAGAACACGACGGAACAGCCGCTGCTCGCCGCGCTGACCGACCGCGCCACGCGCCATGCGCTGTTCACCGCCTCGGTCATGCGCGCGCAGCAGGGCGACGCGAACGACACGCGCGGCACGATCGCCACCTTGGCGCAGCTGCGCGCGCGCAAGGCGGCGCTGCTCGGCTTCCCGAGCTGGGCCGATTATGTGCTGTCCGATCAGATGGCCCGTACGCCGGCGACCGCGCTCGGCTTCCTGCAACAGCTCGGCCGGCCGCTCGCGGTCGAGCAGAAGCGCGAGGCGGGCGAGCTTCAGGCGCTGTTCGCGCGCGATGGTGGCCAGGGCGCGATCCAGCCCTGGGACTGGCAGTTCTACACCGAGAAGCTGCGCAAGGCGCGCTTCGACCTGAACCAGGACGAGCTGAAGCCCTATTTCGAGCTGCATCGCGTGCTGACCGAGGGCGTGTTCCGCGCCGCCACCGCGCTGTACGGCGTCACCTTCAAGCAGCGGACCGACATCCCCGTCTGGCAGCCGGACGTGATGGTCTTTGAGGTGTCCGAGGCGGACGGACGGCCGCTGGGCCTCGCCTATTTCGATCCGTTCAAGCGCGACAACAAGCAGGGCGGCGCCTGGATGTCCAATCTGGTCGGCCAATCGAAACTGCTCGGCACCAAGCCGGTGATCTTCAACGTCTATAATTTCACCAAGCCCGCGCCCGGCCAGCCGGCGCTGATCAGCGCCGACGACGTGGTCACGATGTTCCACGAGTTCGGCCACGGCCTGCACGGGCTGTTCGCGAACCAGACCTATCCCAGCATCTCGGGCACCAACACCGCGCGCGATTTCGTCGAATATCCATCGCAGTTCAACGAGCATTGGGCGCTCGATGCCGGGCTGCTCTCCCACTATGCCGTGCATTACCGCACCGGTCAGCCGATCCCGGCCGCGCTGGTCGCCAAGCTCAAGCAGGCGACGGGCTTCAACGCCGGCTGGAACGTCGGCCAGGCGACGGCGGCGGCGGAGCTGGACATGAGCTGGCACGCGCTCCCCGCGAGCGCGCCGAAGCAGGATGTCGACGCGTTCGAGGCCAAGGCACTGGCCGCGACCGGCCTCGACACCGCCGACGTGCCGACCCGCTACCGCTCCAGCTACTTCCTCCACATCTGGTCGAACGGCTATTCGGCCGGCTATTACGCCTATCAGTGGACCAAGATGCTGGCGACCGACAGCGCGGCCTGGTTCGAGCGCCATGGCGGTCTGACCCGCGCCAACGGTCAGCGCTTTCGCGACTTGGTCCTCTCGCAAGGCCATTCGCAGGATTACGCGCCGATGTTCCGCGCCTTCTATGGCCGCGATCCGGAGATCGGGCCGATGCTGGAGAATATGGGCCTGACCGCGACGGGCGAGCGGGTCGCCAGCGGCGGCGCTACTCCACGGTAACCGATTTGGCGAGGTTGCGCGGCTGATCCACGTCGGTGCCCTTCGCCACCGCGACATGGTAGGCGAGCAACTGCACCGGCACCGCATAGACCAGCGGCGCGATCAGCGGGTGGACGGGCGGCATGGTGATCGTCGCGATCGCCCCGGCGCCCGCCGCCGCGATCCCGGCCGCGTCGCTGATCAGCACGACTTGGCCGCCGCGCGCCTGCACCTCGGCCATGTTGCTCACCGTCTTGTCGAACAGCGGCCCGCTGGGCGCGATCACGATGACGGGCACGGCGTCGTCGATTAGCGCGATCGGCCCGTGCTTCATCTCGCCGGCGGCATAGCCCTCGGCATGGATATAGCTGATCTCCTTGAGCTTCAGCGCGCCTTCCAGCGCCAGCGGGTAATCGGTGCCGCGCCCCAGATACAGCACGTCGCGCGCGCCCGCGACCGTGTGCGCCATCGCCGCGATCGCCTCGTCCTGCGCCAGCGCGGCGTTCAGCGCCTCCGGCGCTTCCGCCAGGTGCCGCACGATCGCATGCTCCTTGTCGGGTGACAGATGCCCGCGCGCGCGAGCGAAGTTAGCGACCAATGCGGCGAGCACCGCCAGCTGGCAGGTGAACGCCTTGGTGGAGGCGACGCCGATCTCCGGCCCGGCATGCGTCGGCAGCAGCAGGTCCGCCTCGCGCGCCATGGTGGAGGTCGGCACGTTGACCACCACCGCGATCTTCTGCCCCTCGCCGCGCGCGTGCTGGAGCGCCGCCAGCGTGTCCGCCGTCTCGCCTGATTGCGAGATGAACAGCGCGAGCCCGCCCGGCTCCAGGATCGGCGCGCGATAGCGGAACTCGCTCGCCACATCGATGTCGACGGGGACGCGCGCGAACTGCTCGAACCAGTATTTGGCGACCAGCCCGGCATAGAAGCTCGTCCCGCACGCGACGATCGTCAGCCGGCGGATGTTGGCGAGGTCGAAATCGGGGATGGGCAGCGTCACCCGCTCGTCCATCCGCTGCAGGTACGAGCGCAGCGTCTGCGCGACCACGACCGGCTGCTCGTAGATCTCCTTGAGCATGAAATGCGGGTAGTTGCCCTTGTCGATCACCTCGACCGTCTCGCCCGAGTCGACGATCGGCCGTTCGACGCGCGTGTTGGCGCGATCGTAGATCTCGATAGTGTCGCGGCTGACGGCGGCCCAGTCGCCCTCGTCCAGATAGGCGATGCGCCGGGTGAGCGGCGCCAGCGCGTGCGCGTCCGAGCCGAGATAATTCTCGCCTTCGCCATAGCCGACGGTCAGCGGCGCGCCGAGCCGCGCCGCGATCAGCAGGTCGGGCTCGCCGCGGAACAGCACCGCCAGCGCGAACGCGCCGTGCAGGCGCGGCAGCACCGC
>NZ_CAHJWX010000117.1 GCF_903643065.1 Sphingomonas bacterium
CGACAAGGCCCGCTGCTGCGCGCGCAACGCGGCGTCGCGGCTGGTCGCCGCGACCCGGAGCCGGTTCATGCCCGCGCCCGTGCCCGCCGGGATCAGCCGGCCGACGATCACATTCTCCTTCAGCCCCATCAGCGTGTCCTGCTTGCCCTGGACCGCCGCCTCGGTGAGGACGCGGGTAGTCTCCTGGAACGAGGCCGCCGAGATGAAGGAACGCGTCTGCAGCGACGCCTTGGTGATGCCGAGCAGGATCGGCTTGCCCTGTGCCGGCGCCTGGCCCTTGACGAGCTTGGCATTGGTCGCGTCCATCTCGTCGCGATCCAGCTGCTCGCCGACCAGCAGCGTCGTGTCGCCGGACTCGGTGATCTCGACCTTCTGCAGCATCTGGCGGACGATCACCTCGATGTGCTTGTCGTTGATCTTCACGCCCTGCAGCCGATAGACCTCCTGAATTTCGCTGACCAGATACTCCGCCAGCGGCTCGATGCCGAGCACCTCCAGGATGTCGTGCGGATCGGGCGAGCCGCCGATCAGATTGTCGCCGCGCTTAACGAAGTCGCCTTCCTGCACGTCGATCACCTTGGACTTGGGGATCAGGTACTCGACCACCTCGCTCCCGTCCTCCGGCTGGATGCCAATCTTGCGCTTCGCCTTATAGTCCTTGCCGAACACAACCCGCCCGGAGACCTTGGCGATGATCGCGTTCTCCTTGGGCTTGCGCGCCTCGAACAGCTCGGCGACGCGCGGCAGACCGCCGGTGATGTCGCGCGTCTTGGCGCTCTCGCGGCTGACGCGGGCGAGCACGTCGCCCGCCTGCACCGTCGCGCCGTTCTCGACCGACAGCGTCGCGCCGATCGCGAGCAGGTAGCGCGCCGCCTCGCTCTCGCCGGCCCCCGTCAGCGTCAGGCGGGGACGCAGGTCCTCCTTGGACTTGGCGGTGGTGCGGTATTCGGTAACGACGCGCTGGGCGATGCCCGTCGCCTCGTCGACCTGCTCGGCCAGCGTCTTGCCCTCGATCAGGTCCTGAAACGCGACGGTGCCGCCCGTCTCGGTGATGACGGGCATGGTGAACGGGTCCCACTCCGCCATGCGATCGCCCTTCTCGACGACGTGACCGTCATCGAACAGCACATAGGCGCCATAGGGGATGCGATGCGACGACAGTTCGCGCCCGTCCATGTCGGTGATGACGATCTCGCCCGAGCGGCTGAGCACCACGCGCCGGCCACGCTGGTCGGTGATCGTGCGCAGGTCCTTGTAGGTGGCGGTGCCGTCGACCGGCGCCTCCAGGTTGGACTGCTCGTTGAGCTGCGCCGCGCCGCCGATGTGGAAGGTGCGCATCGTCAGCTGCGTGCCCGGCTCGCCGATCGACTGGGCGGCGATGACGCCCACTGCCTCGCCGATGTTGACGGGCGTGCCGCGCGCGAGATCGCGGCCATAGCAAGTCGCGCAGACGCCGATCTTGCTTTCGCAGACCAGCGGCGAGCGGATCTTCATCCCCTGGATGCCGATCTTCTCGATCTGCGCCACCATCGCCTCGTCGAGCAGCGTGCCCGCCGGGATCACCACGGCGCCCGACTTGGCGTCGACCACGTCCTCGGCCGTGGTGCGGCCCAGGATGCGTTCGCCCAGCGACGCGATGGTGGTGCCGCCCTGCACGATCGCCTTCATCTCCAGCGCGCGCTCGGTGCCGCAATCCTCCTCGATGATGACGCAATCCTGCGACACGTCGACCAAGCGGCGGGTGAGATAGCCCGAGTTCGCGGTCTTCAACGCCGTGTCCGCGAGGCCCTTGCGGGCGCCATGGGTGGAGTTGAAATATTCGAGGACGGTCAGCCCCTCCTTGAAGTTGGAGATGATCGGCGTCTCGATGATCTCGCCCGACGGCTTGGCCATCAGCCCGCGCATGCCGGCGAGCTGCTTGATCTGCGCCTGGCTGCCACGAGCACCGGAATGCGCCATCATGTAGATCGAGTTGATCGGCTTCTCGCGGCCCTGCATCGGCCCGTCCTCATAGTGACGCACCGCGCGGATCTCGTTCATCATCGAGTTCGCGACCTTGTCGCCGCAGGTCGACCAGGCATCGATTACCTTGTTGTACTTTTCCTGCTGGGTGATCAGGCCGTCCTGATATTGCTGCTCGAAGTCCTTCACCTGGTCGCGCGTCTCGTCGACCAGCACCGTCTTGTCGGGTGCCACGAGCATGTCGTCCTTGCCAAAGCTGATACCGGCCTTGAACGCATGGCGGAAGCCCAGCGCCATGATCGCGTCGGCGAACAGCACCGTCTCCTTCTGGCCGGTGTGGCGATAGACCTCGTCGATCACGTCGCCCACGTCCTTCTTAGTGAGGAGGCGGTTGACGGTCTCGAACGGGACCTTGGACGATTTGGGCAGCGTCTCGCCCAACAGCATGCGGCCCGGCGTCGTATCGACGCGCTTCATATACTGCTTGCCCGTCTCGTCGGTCTGCGGAACACGGCTGACGATCTTCGTATGCAGCGTCACCGCGCCGGCGTTGAGCGCCTGATGAACCTCGCTCATGTCGGAGATCAGCATGCCCTCACCGGGCTCGTGCTGCTTCTCCATCGACAGATAATACAGGCCCAGCACCATGTCCTGCGATGGCACGATGATCGGCTTGCCGTTGGCGGGCGACAGGATGTTGTTGGTCGACATCATCAGCACGCGCGCTTCCAGCTGCGCTTCGAGCGACAGCGGGACGTGCACGGCCATCTGGTCGCCGTCGAAGTCGGCGTTGAACGCCGAGCAGACGAGCGGATGGAGCTGGATCGCCTTGCCCTCGATCAACACCGGCTCGAACGCCTGGATGCCCAGGCGATGGAGCGTCGGCGCGCGGTTGAGCATGACGGGATGCTCGCGGATCACCTCGTCCAGGATGTCCCAGACCTCCTTGCGCTCCTTCTCAACCCACTTCTTCGCCTGCTTGAGCGTCATGCTCAGGCCTTTGGCGTCGAGGCGCGCGTAGATGAACGGCTTGAACAGCTCCAACGCCATCTTCTTCGGCAGGCCGCACTGGTGGAGCTTCAGCTCCGGACCCGTTACGATGACCGAGCGGCCCGAATAGTCGACGCGCTTGCCGAGCAGGTTCTGGCGGAAGCGGCCCTGCTTGCCCTTGAGCATATCGGACAGCGACTTGAGCGGGCGCTTGTTGGCGCCGGTGATCGTCCGCCCACGCCGGCCGTTGTCGAACAGCGCGTCCACCGCCTCCTGCAGCATCCGCTTCTCGTTGCGCACGATGATGTCGGGCGCGCGCAGCTCCATCAAGCGCTTGAGGCGATTGTTGCGGTTGATGACGCGGCGATACAGATCGTTGAGGTCGCTCGTCGCGAAGCGGCCGCCATCGAGCGGCACCAACGGGCGCAGCTCGGGCGGGATAACGGGGACGACCTCCAGGATCATCCATTCGGGCCGGTTGCCGGACTCGAGGAACGACTCCACGACCTTGAGCCGCTTGATGATCTTCTTGGGCTTCAGCTCCGACTTGGTCGTCGCCAGCTCTTCCAGCAGGTCACGCTTCTCGCCCTCCAGGTCGAGGTTCTCCAGCATGACGCGCACGGCCTCGGCGCCGATCCCGGCGCTGAACGCGTCCTCGCCATATTCGTCCTGCGCTTCGAGCAGCTCGTCCTCGGTCAGCAGCTGGAACTTCTCCAGCGGCGTCAGGCCCGGCTCGATGACGATATACGCCTCGAAATACAGCACCCGCTCCAGCTGCTTGAGCTGCATGTCGAGCAACAGGCCGATGCGGCTGGGCAGCGACTTCAGGAACCAGATATGCGCGACGGGCGCGGCCAGCTCGATATGACCCATCCGCTCGCGGCGGACCTTGGAAACGGTAACCTCGACGCCGCACTTCTCGCAGACGATGCCCTTGTACTTCATGCGCTTGTACTTGCCGCACAGGCACTCGTAATCCTTGATCGGACCGAAGATGCGCGCACAGAACAGGCCGTCACGCTCGGGCTTGAACGTGCGATAATTGATCGTCTCGGGCTTCTTGATCTCGCCGAAGCTCCACGAGCGGATCTTCTCCGGGCTCGCGATGCCGATCTGGATCTGGTCGAACGTCTCGGGCTTAGCGACCGGGTTCGCGAAGGGGGTCATGTCGTTCATAACTGCTCCTAAGCACTAGGCTTGGGTGGAATCATCATTCTGAGTTCCCCGTCATGCTGAACTCGTTTCAGCATCCATGCGACCACATCGGCGTCTCGCCTGACGTCGATCGTCTCGCATGGACCCTGAAACAAGTTCAGGGTGACGAGGCACTGCTACTAGGCGTTACTCCGCCGCGATCGCGACGCCGTCCGCGTCGACCTCGGCATTCTTGAGGTCGACGTTGAGGCCCAGTGAGCGCATTTCCTTGACGAGCACGTTGAAGCTTTCGGGGATGCCGGCCTCGAACGTGTCGTCGCCCTTGACGATCGCCTCATAGACCTTGGTGCGCCCGACCACGTCGTCGGACTTCACCGTCAGCATCTCCTGCAAGGTGTAGGCGGCGCCGTAGGCCTGCAAGGCCCACACCTCCATCTCGCCGAAGCGCTGGCCGCCGAACTGCGCCTTGCCGCCCAGCGGCTGCTGGGTGACGAGCGAATAGGGCCCGATCGAGCGCGCGTGGATCTTGTCGTCCACCAGATGGTGCAGCTTGAGCATGTAGATGATGCCCACCGTCACCTTACGGTCGAACAGGTCACCGGTGCGGCCGTCATACAGGTCCGACTGGCCGGAGACGTCGAGCCCCGCCAGCTCCAGCATGTCGGCGACGTCCTTCTCCACCGCGCCGTCGAACACCGGCGTGCCCATCGGCACGCCCGCGCGCAGATTGTCGGCCAGCTCGACGATCTCGTCGCCATCGCGCGCGCGGATATCGTCGAGATAATGCTCGCCATAGACCTGCTCCAGCCGCGCCTTGACCGCCTCGGGCATCGCGCCCGGCTTGGCCGTGGGATTGGCCTCGCGCCAATCGTCCAGCCCCTTCGCGATCTGCTGACCCAGCCCGCGCGCGGCCCAGCCCAGATGCGTCTCGAAGATCTGGCCGACGTTCATCCGGCTCGGCACGCCCAGCGGGTTGAGCACCAGATCGACCGGCGTGCCGTCGGCGAGGAACGGCATGTCCTCCGCCGGCAAGATGCGGCTGATCACGCCCTTGTTGCCGTGACGACCGGCCATCTTGTCGCCCGGCTGCAGCTTGCGCTTCACCGCGACGAACACCTTGACCATCTTGAGCACGCCTGGCGGCAGCTCGTCGCCGCGCTCCAGCTTCTCGCGCCGATCCTCGAACTTGTCGCGGATCAGCTTCGCGCTCTCGTCATATTGCGCGCGCACCGCCTCCAGGTTGGCCTGGACCGCGTCGTCCTGCACCGCGAACTTCCACCATTCGTGCCGGTCGACCGAGTCCAGCGCGTCGGCGTCGATGGTCGCGCCCTTCTTGGGTCCGCCCTTCGGCACCGCGGTCGCGACCTGATCGAGCAGCATCTCGCGCAGCCGCGACCACGTCGCGCGGTTAAGGATGGTGCGCTCGTCGTCGCTGTCCTTCTTGAGCCGCTCGATCTCCTCGCGCTCGATCGCCATCGCGCGCTCGTCCTTGTCGATGCCGTGGCGGTTGAAGACGCGCACGTCGACGATCGTGCCGGACACGCCCGGCGGCAGGCGTAGCGACGTGTCGCGCACGTCGGACGCCTTCTCGCCAAAGATGGCGCGGAGCAGCTTCTCCTCCGGCGTCATCGGGCTCTCGCCCTTGGGCGTGATCTTGCCGACCAGGATGTCGCCCGGCTCCACCTCGGCGCCGACATAGACGATCCCCGCCTCGTCGAGGTTGCGCAGCGCCTCCTCGCCCACATTGGGGATGTCGCGGGTGATGTCCTCCGGCCCCAGTTTGGTGTCGCGGGCCATCACCTCGAACTCGTCGATATGGATCGACGTGAACACGTCGTCCTTCACGATCCGCTCGGAGATCAGGATCGAGTCCTCGTAATTATACCCGTTCCACGGCATGAACGCGACTAGCGCGTTGCGGCCGAGCGCCAGCTCGCCGAACTCGGTCGAGGGGCCGTCGGCGATGACATCGCCGGCGCTGACCACGTCGCCCACCTTCACCAGCGGACGCTGATTGATGCAGGTGGACTGGTTGGAGCGCTGGAACTTCATCAACGTATAGATGTCGACACCTGACGTGCCCGCGTCGACATCGCCCGTCGCGCGCACCACGATCCGGCTCGCGTCCACCTGATCGACGATGCCCGCGCGCTTGGCGGCGATCGCGGCGCCGGAGTCGCGCGCCACCGTCTCCTCCATGCCGGTGCCGACGAACGGCGCCTCGGCGCGGACCAGCGGCACCGCCTGACGCTGCATGTTCGA